>JAYUWD010000266.1:0-4865 GCA_043753735.1 Gemmatimonadaceae bacterium | reverse complement strand
GGGTGGCCACGGCCAGCGAAGATGACTGCGACGCCGCGATGAACTGGCTGCTCGCGCGTCAGGATCGGATCCAGCAGCAACTGGCCGCACGCCATTTGCCGGACGGCGGGTTGGTGCGCGACGATTTGACGTCGAGCTATTGCGAAGGCTCGTGCTGTCCGCTGGCCAGGCGCGGGTACCGGCGCGGCGGCCGGCGCGGCACCCTGCAGGTGCACTATGGCGTGATCACGATGCGGGCGGCGCCCGTCGCGGTGTCGGTGTATGACGGCAACACGGCCGACTGTCGCACGTTCCTGCCCGCCGTCCAGCAGGTCCGCGAGCAGTTCGGCATCGCGCACGTGGTGATGCTCGGCGATCGCGGCATGATCTCCAGTCAGGCCATTGACGCGATGCGCGACATGGAAGGGATGGTTTGGGTCACGGCTCTCAAGCGTGCGTCGATCCGCACGCTCGTCGAAGCGGGGCACCTGCAGCTCGATTTATTCGACGAGCGCAACTTGCTCGAACTCACCTCGCCGGACTCTCCGGGCGAGCGATTGGTGGCGGGTCGCAATCCGGCACCCGCCACGAAGCGCGCCTTAACCAAGATCTGCACCCGGGTCGCGGCGGGCACCCTCACGGGCGCGGACGCGATCGGCGTGTGCGTCGGCCGGATCATCAACCAATACCACGTCGCCAAACAGCTGGTGCTCACGACCAGCGACCGCGCGTTCTCCTTTGCCCGCGACGACGCGCGTATCGCGGCGGAAGCCGCGCTCGACGGCCTGCACATCATTCGCACCTCGCTGTCGGCCGCGCAGATGGAGGCCGCGCAGTGCGTGCGGACCTATAAGTCCTGGTCCGACGTGGCGCGCGCGTTTCGCGCGCTCAAGACCGTGGATCTGCACATGCGCCCGATTCACCATCGCCCCGCCGATCGCATCCGGGGGCACATTTTGCTGTGCGTGCTCGCCTTCTATGTCGAGTGGCACCTGCGCGAGGCGTGGCGGGATTCAACCGGAATGGGTGGCCGGTTTGCGCCGCAATACGCAGGCGACCAAGGCAACCCGCGATTCCGTCGCCCCCGCCGTCCGGTCGAAGGCGGCGCAGGCCAAAGCGAGTCACCACACGCTGGACGACGGCACGCCGGGCCCGACGCGTCGTCGTTTGACGTCCTCACCACACATAACGCAAAACAACAGCGCGCATTCACCTTGTTACAACAGATCCACGTGTAGACAGAAACGCGCACCCCGCTGCGCGGCCAAGGGCTTGTCACACAAGGACAAACGTGTTGAACAATGCGTGGAACTTCAGGTTGGCGGTGCGCAGGTTCTCCGACAGTTTCGCTGCGACGTTGGCCGCGCGCCTGGAGCGTTCGGCGCCCGCCGGCCCGTTGCGACGGTGGGGTGTCGACATCACGACGCGTTCTGATCACCGACCTCAGCGCGTTGTACAAGTTCCTTAGATCCGCGCAGGTACAGTCACCGCCAGGCTTCGGCGTCATGGGGGATTCCAAGCTGAGATGTGCAACCGAGTCTTCGCTGCGGCGTCGTCGCGTGAATGCCGATACCGCGCGGGTGGTCGTGCGAGGTGGTCCACGGTGGCCTCGGCCTGGCCTCATGCCGCCGCCGCGCATCGGCCAGGATCCCGCGCGGCGCATCGCGGCGTGCTTCGCGAGTATGACACGGCATTGCTCGATACGCGCGCCAGACGGCACATGAAAGACAGCGGGGACCGCGCTGCAACCGCAACACAGTCCCCATCTCGAACGCTCCGCCCCGACCGAGGGGTCAGGTCATGACGCGACTACAGGCTGAACGCGGCCCTCGCGTACAGGTAGCGCCCGTTGAATCCGAATGGTGAGAGTCCCGAGTAGCGGAACACCCCGAACGTGCCCTGTCCTGCATAGTTGGTGGCCAGATCCCCGCGATCCTTGTTCTGATCGGGGTAGATGTCGAACAGGTTGTCCGCGCCGAGTGTGAGTGTGGCGCGATTGAAGAAGCGATACGAAGCGCTGAGGTCCGTGATGAACTTGGCACTGTAGGTCTGGTTCGGGACCTGCCTCGCGGTGCCAGTGGCCAGTGCGGCGATGGACGTGACCTCACCGAAACGCTGCGTACGCGCCGTCAGCGAGAACCGTTTGCGATCGTAGTTCGCGGTGAGCAGCAGGTTGTTCCGTGGTTGCCCAACCTCGATTCGGCCACGCTCCGCCTGCCCGAACAACTGCTCGTTCAGGTTGCCAAGCTGCGCCGGGGTGTTGACGACGACTTTCGTGACCTTGGTTCGATTCTGGTTGTAACCGGCGGTCAGGCGCAACACGCCGGCTGATGCGAGATCGATGCCGAAGTTCGCCACCACGTCGAGACCGCGGGTTCTGGTGTCGATGGCGTTCGTGAAGTAGCGGCCACCATTCACGGCCGGAAATCCATTGGCGGCGAAGAACGACTGAATGCCGGCGCCGATGAAGTTCTCGGACAGGACGATGCGATCGCTGATCGTGATGTTGTAGTAGTCGGCCGTGAGCGTGAAGTTGCTCACGGGCTGCACCGTGATGCCGCCACTGAGGTTGACCGAGTTCTCCGGCTTGAGATCGGTCGCCCCGAGCAGCCGTGCCTCGCGGCTGGCGACAGGGAGCGTCTTGATGTCCACCGGCAATCCGTTCACGAACGTCGTGGCTTGCGAGGTGAAGAAGCTCTGCTGCAGTGACGGCGCCCGGAAACCCGTCGCGACCGCTCCACGCAGCGCGAACTTCTCCGTCGGCGCGAAACGGCCCGTCAGCTTGCCCGTGGCCTGCGATCCGAAATCGGAGAAGTTCTCGACGCGTCCGGCGAAGCCCACGAGCAGGTGCTTGTTCACGTCGCTTTCGAGATCGATGTAGGCGGCCACCGCCGTCCGACCTTCGTCCTTGGCGTCGCTGGGCGTGAATCCGGGGAACACCTGCGACCCGGGCAGCGCCGGCGTCGTCGCGCCCGCCGCATTGCGAACGGGATTGCCCGATTCGTCGAGCACCGGGCTGCCACCGTTCTGGTACGAGGCCAGCTCACCAGCCTTGATGGTGTAGTTCTCCCAACGGAACTCGCCACCGGTGGACACGCGGAGTGGCCTGCCACCGGGCATGAACTGACGCGACAGGTCGAAGTTCGTGAGCGCCTGTCCGAAGCCGAGCGTGCCCGCGTTGAATGTGGTCGGGGAGGCGAGGCCGAGCGATGCGTTGTTGGAGTTGCTGATGATGAACTGGAAGGCATTGCTGCCGTACACCTCGCTCAAGTCCCACTTCCACCCCTTGGCCAGCCCTTTCGCGCCGACGCTGAACGAGATGTCGTCGATGTTGCTTTCGATGTTCGGCAGGAAGCCATCCGGGTAGAGCTTGCGCACCACCTGCGAGGTCTGCGTCGGCCGCCGGAAGAAACCGGTGGAACGACCGTCACGCCGACCGAACGAGCCGAACGAGTAGAGCTGCGTTCCGCTTTGCAGATTGTATCCCGCGTTGTACATGCCAACCACATCGGCCGTGGCGGCGTCGCCCGACCAGTGCGTGAACCGATTGGCGGTTTGCTCACGCGGATCGGTGGCCGCGTACTGCACGCGCGGATCGTTGAAGCTGCGATTGGTCATCGCGCGATTGCGATACTCGATGCCGCCGTGGAAGTAGCTGCCGCTTCCCCAGGCCAGCCCGTTGTCCGCAGCCATGGCGACGTTGCCGCCGTCGTTGCGTTTGCCGAGCCCTTCCACATCGGTGTTGAACTGGCCGCTCTGGATGGAGACGCCACCAGCGCTGGCGCCCTTGAGGATGATGTTGATCACGCCCGCAATCGCGTCCGACCCGTACTGTGCCGCGGCACCGTCGCGCAGGATCTCGATCCGCTCGATCATCGACGCCGGAATGGCGTTGAGATCCACGGCGGACGTTCCGCGACCGATAGTGCCGTTGTTGTTGATCAGCGCGCTGGTGTAGCGGCGCTTTCCGTTCACCAGCACCAGCGTCTGATCGGGAGCGAGCCCACGCAGCGTGGCGGGGCGGACATGGTCCGTGCCGTCCGCAACGGCGGGGCGCGGAAAGTTGAGCGACGGCGCCGCGGCCTGCAGCATCTGCGCGGTTTCAACCCGGCCGGTCGAACGCAGCTCCGTGGCATTGATGACATCCACCGGCACCGGACTGGTCACCACGGTGCGCGCGCCGGCACGCGAACCGGTGATAGCCACCTGCTCCAGCTGCGTGGTCGACTTGCTCAACTGGTAGCTGCGTGTGAGGGTGCCGCCGGCCACGACGACCACGGTGTCGCGGCGGCTGGTGTACCCGAGCAATCGGACACGGAGCTCGTACGTGCCCGGCTTCATCAGGAGGCGGTAGCCCCCGTCGGCACGCGTGATGCCTCCCGACAGGGTGCCGGAGAAACTGACCGATGCGCCGGCCAGGCCATCCGATGTTCCGGACGCGGTCACTCGTCCTTCGATCGTGCCCGTGGTTTGCGCGACGAGTGGCGCCGTCACGCACATTCCGGCGGCGAACAGCAGGGGCTTCAAAAACCGGGGCGGTCGGACACTTGGAATCATTCCGGTACTCTCCTCAGGCGAGCAGGTGTGAACGACGGCGAACGCGTAAACGGTGCAGTTCGGGGGACCGAATGGCAATGCGCGGCGCGGTGGCCCACGATATTCATGACGCGGCACGCATCGCGCTCCACCACGCCAGACTTCGAGCGATCGTTCCATTCGCCACCTCATCCTGCCCCTGCCGCTCCTGACCATGGCGCGCCGGGCACCCTTCATCTCGGCGGCGAAAACGTCGGCGCACTCAGCGCCATCCTGTTCCAGCGGGAAGGTGATCGCGTACGCTCGGTCATCTTCGCCGGCTTCGGGGAAGCGATCGCGCTCCGAGAGCT
>JAYUWD010000265.1:0-14708 GCA_043753735.1 Gemmatimonadaceae bacterium | reverse complement strand
TTCTGGCGGTGGGAGTGACAGGCGATATCGTCGGCAACGCCTATCTCGTCGGCACGCCGCACCTGGATACAATCGCGCATGTCCTGACCGTGCCCGACCTGCAATTCGATGTCGCGACCTCCGATGCGCTCGTTCGCGGACTCGCATGGCTTCGAAAGGCCGATCTTGTTTCGCAGCTTCGCCAACGCGCCAAGCTCCCTCTCGACCCATTGATCGACGCTACCCGTGCACTCGTGGAACGGGCGCTGAATCGCGATCTGGCTCCCGGCATTCGGCTCCAGGGGGCCGTACGGAGTGGGCGACTTGTCGACGTGTCGGTTCAACCCCGCTGGCTCGTGGTGCGCGCCGAAGCGACCGGAGCGATTGGCTTGCAGCTCGACAGGGAAATCGACGTCCCCGGGCAGCGGCGGAAAGTGAGCAAGGACACAACCAAGGGCCAGTGATGGAATTCGTTCGATAGCCACCGCGCAATTCGATTTTGTCCGAAGGCACTCCTCCACTATCGTCATCGCATGATGACCTTCAAACGGAGCAGCACAATCACCAGCACGCGATCCTCAAACTCGAACACGCCTGGCGCGATGGGCGGCTCCATCGCTCGAAATGTCGCGATGTTCCTTTCCACAACCTTGCTCTGGACATCCCCGGTCTTTGCACTCGTTCCGACACATTCGTCGACCCGGCATACGACCAATGCCCTGAAGCGAGACGCACTGGTGGTGGCATCTCAGGATACGACGACTCGCGCCAAGTCTGTTGCTGGAACAGCGCCACCGCGGCAAACCAAGGCGAAACCCAAGCAGAAGACGCCGATGGGTGGGCCAGTCGGGAAAGACAGCCCGCGCAAACCCTCAGGTGGGCTCTTGGGGCCATCATCTGCAGACAAGCATCTCGCATTCCGTGGCACCGGTAGCGATCTCGATTCGCTCTGGCCGCCAAAGACGGCGGCTGCATTGCCCGGTTCCATCCTTCCGGCCAAGCGCATCATCGCTTTCTACGGGAATCCGCTGTCGACGCGCATGGGGATTTTGGGGGAGTTTGCCCCTGACGAGATGTTTCGCAAACTCGATCAGGAAGTCGCCGAGTGGAACAAGCTCGATCCGTCGCATCCCGTGCAGCCGGCGCTCCATCTCATTGCATCGGTAGCCAATCCAACTCCCGGTCGCGATGGCATGTACCGCACGCGCATGGACAGCGTATTGATCGAGAAGGTGTACGGATGGGCCAAACAGCGAAACGCAATCATGTTCATCGATCTGCAGATTGGTCACAGCACCCTGCAGAAGGAATTGCCTGCCTTCGAGCGATTCCTCAAGCGCCCCGACATGCACCTCGGCATCGACCCCGAATTCTCGATGAAGGACGGGTCACGCCCCGGCAAGAAGATCGGCAGCTACGACGCCGCGGATATCAACTTCGCGACGCGCTTTTTGAGCGGGCTGGTGGACAAATACAAGCTGCCGCCAAAAGTGCTCGTCGTGCATCGCTTCACCAAAAAGGGCGTCACGAATGCCTCGCAAATCAAGCTCGATCCTCGGGTGCAGATCGTGATGGACATGGATGGCTTTGGACCGCCCTGGCTCAAGCGCGACTCGTTCTACAGTTATGTCAAGCGCGAACCGGTGCAGTTTGCCGGATGGAAGCAATTCACAAAATCCCGCAACGACAATCCGTCAACATCGCGCGAATCGATCTTGCGACTCTGGCCAACGCCGATCTACATCCAATTGCAGTAGCCTTCACTGTTGGTCGACTCGATTGGCTGCCGACGCAGTCGCTGAACTCAAACCGAGAACACTCTGATGTCAGGCGATGACAACGGCCGCGTTACGCGTCGTGAAGCGCTGCAGAAAATCGGATCGACGGCTGTCGCGACTGCGGTGCTCGGCGGCGCGCTGCCAACGAGCGACGCGAATGCCCTGCCAATGCTTCGATCGGCCAGACACGGTCGCTTGCATCAATCGGTGTCCCGCTGGTGCTACGGGAAACTGTCGCTCGACGAACTTTGTCGCGCTGCCGCAGGAATGGAGATCGAAGCCATCGATCTGCTTGACGAAGCGGATTGGAAAACGCCGGCGAGGTATCGCATGGTGTGCGCGATGGCCAATCGGTTCGGCACCATTCCCAAAGGCTTCAATCGACCGGATCTGCATGAGCAACTCGTCGCTGCCGGGTCAGCGGTGATTCCGAAAGCCGCAGCGGCAGGCGTTGAACGCATCGTCTGTTTCAGCGGCAATCGCGGTGGCATGTCGGACGGCGAAGGCGTGTTGAATTGCATTGCCGGATTGAAGCGACTTGCACCAATCGCCGAACAACATGGCGTCACGCTTGTCTCGAGCTACTGAACGGCGAAGTCGATCACAAGGACTATCAGGCCGACCACACTGATTGGGGCGTTGCGGTGGTCAAGGGCGTCGATTCACCGCGGGTGCGACTGCTGTACGACATTTATCACATGCAGATCATGGAAGGAAATGTGGTTGCCACCATCAAGGCGAATGCGCCCTACAGCGCGCATTTCCACACCGGCGGCGTCCCAGGTCGGAACGATATCGATGACTCGTAGGAGCTGAACTACCGACTCGTCGCGCAGACGATTGCCGACCTGCGATTCACTGGATTTGTCGCACACGAGTTTGTGCCGAAACTGGCGAACCCGCTCGACTCGCTCCGGAATGCGGTGGAGATTTGCACGGTGTGAGGGGACCAAGGACCAGGCAATAGGCGATCGGGATGGGGGTCGACGAGCGGGTGTGCGTCGGCCTTTTTTGTGTCAGCTACTGGAAAAGCAGTTGACAACGGCTTGGGGCGCCTTCATACTACTGGAAGTTCAGTAGTCACCTTCCCTGCGCCCTGGTACCATGGACGAGATCTACTTCCCGCCGCGCGAACTCGAGGTCATGAGCAGTCTCTGGCGACGCGGCTCGGCGACCGTGTCGGACGTCCGCGACGACATGCCGGAGGCGCTTGCCTACACGTCGGTGCTATCGGCGCTGCAGACGCTCGAGGAGAAGGGCTACGTGCGGCATGAGCCGGAAGGGCGCGCATATCGCTACTTCCCCCGGATCGGCGCCGAACGGGCTGGCACCAGCGCATTGGCCCGCATCCGCGACGCGATTTTTCAGGGATCGGCTGAACGCATGTTCGCACAGCTCGTTTCCGACAGAAAGCTTGGCCGCGATGAACTCGAGCGGATGCGCACCCTGCTCGCCGAACGTTTGAGCGATGAGGCCGAGGAGCCCAAGCCATGATGACCGCATGGATGATGTACAGCGTTGTCGTCGGTGTGCTGGTGGCGGCAGCGGCGCTGCTGCTTCACACTCTGCGCAAAGGGAATGGCGCACCGTTGCGATGGATCTGGGTCGGTGCGATGACACTCACGGTTGGGCTTACAGTGTCGGCACCATGGCGCGGACAGACCGAGGGTGCGTCGGTCGATCTGACTCGGGTAACGCAGCTCCGCATGACCACAGTCAGCGGACACACGATCACGATGTGGGATCGCGCACAACGCATCGGCACGGAAAGCGTTGCGATGTTGATGGCGCCTCTGCACGCCGGCGTAACACTCGCAGCGCGCGCACCGCGTGTCGTCCACTACAGCGCCCTGATTTTGTGGACCACGTCGTGCTCAGTGGCTCTGGTGCTGCTTGCCACGATGTATCGACGGGCCGTTCGCATGCGGCACACGTGGTCACGCCGCGCCCTGTTTGGCGTGCCGGTGCGCGTGTCGCCTGACGCAGGGCCGGCCGTAATCGGTATCGCTCCGCCGGAGATCGTGGTGCCGCAATGGCTCCTCGAACGCACTCCCGAAGAACAGCAACTGGTACTCGAACACGAATCGTCGCATGTGAACGCGCATGATCCATGGTTGCTGCTCACTGCCTGCCTTGCCGTCGCACTGATGCCCTGGAATCCGGCGATGTGGTTCATGCTCGCTCGACTGCGACTTGCGGTTGAACTGGATTGCGATCGACGGGTGCTCCGCGCCGGCGCACGCAAACGGTCGTATGGACAGCTGTTGATTGAACTCTCGCAACATCGCTCGATGCTCACACCGGCCATGCCGGCCTTCTCTCACAGTCCATCTCACCTCGAACGGAGACTGCTCGCCATGACCGCTCGCCCGTCCCGCACTTCTCTGCCCGCTCGTGTCGGTGTCGTACTGCTCGCCAGCGTCGCGCTGTTGGCGGCATGCGAATCCGCATTGCCGACAGCTGCCGAAATGGAAGGAATGAACGCATCTACGGCAACAAAACGCGCCGCGCAGGTTGCCCATATCGACACGTTGCACACGCTCTATCTCGTTGATGGACTTGTCGCGACAAAGTTGGAAGCCGAAGCCATCGCGGCCCGAAAGATCGCGAGCATCAACATCATCGGCGGTAAAGGCTCAAAGAATGGCGCAACGGTACAAATCCGCACGCTGAATGGGCTCACGCTGCAAAAGGATACGATCGAACTGAATTTGAAGCTTGACGCATCATCGAAGCCGCGCACGCCATTCAATGGTCTGCTGATCGTCAATGGCGTCGAGACTGAGTCATCAAAGATGAACACGATCTCGCCCGACAAGATTGAAAGCGTCGAAGTTGTGAAGGGCGCATCCGCGACAGCGAAGTACAGCAACCCGCTCGCCGCCAACGGCGTCATCGTCATCACGCTCAAGAAGTAACGACCGCGCGTCGAGCGCCGCTGGCTTCAGCGGCGCTCGAGCACCATTCGCATCCCATGCTTCGGGCGCAATGTGATCAGCGGCTGAAGCACGACCGGATGACCAGGCACCAATGACGCACGCCAACGTTGCGCGAGCGTTGCGAGCATCAGAATGGCTTCCGTCCAGGCGAACTGTTCGCCAATGCAGATACGCGTGCCTGCGCCGAATGGGAAGTAGCTGAACTTCGGGCGCGACGCGATTTCGTCCGGCGTCCATCGCTCAGGATCAAAGCGTTCGGGATCCGGGAACCACCGCGCGTCGTGATGCACCAGCCACGGACAGGTCAGGACGATGGTGCGCGTCGGCAGTTCGTATTCTCCCACCCGATACGGTTCGAGCGCACGGCGACCGATAGCATACGCTGGCGGATAGAGCCGAATCGATTCCGCGACAACCTGGCGGGTGTAGGCGAGTCGACCAAGGTCGGCGAAGGTGGGCTCACGTCCAAGCGCGTCGACCTCTGCATGCAGGCGTACAGCGACGTCGGGATGCTGCGAGAGCAGATACCATGTCCACGTCAATGCGTTCGCAGTCGTCTCGTGACCGGCGAGAAAAATCGTCAGACATTCATCGCGCAGCTGTGTATCACTCATCCCGGTCCCATCGCCTTCGCTGTCGGTCGCGTGAATCAGCATCGAGAGCAGGTCGCCCCGGTCTTCGCCGCTCGCGCGACGTTGGGCGATCATGCGGAAGATCGTCACATCGAGTCGGGCGCGCGCGCGCGCCAGTCGACGCGACGCAGGAAGCGGCAATTTGTGCAACAGTTCCGCAAACGGCAGCATCACCAGTGTGAACGATTCGAGAATGTCCGTCACCGCTTGACCAATCTCGACCGACTCGGCTTCGACATCGGCGTCAAAGAGCGTCTTGCTGACAACGGCCAGCGTGAGATGCATCATCTGTTCATGCATATCGACCGTTGCGCCGTCGACCCATCGATCACGCCATCGCGACGCAAGCGCGACCATGGCGGCGGCGTACGATGCAATGCGATCGCGATGGAATGCGGGTTGTGCAAGACGACGTTGACGCAGGTGGAACTCGCCCTCGCTGGTCAGCAGGCCGGTACCAAGGATCAGACGCGCGCGCTCAAGCGCCTGTCCCTTCGCGAAGGAACGCTGATTGGTCACCAGCACGTCGCGAATGAGATCAGGATGATTGAGAATTGCGAATCGGTTGCCGGCAAACGGGAATCCCGCGATGTCGCCGTAGTGCTGAGAGACGTCAGAAACGAACCGCAGAAAATCACGCCGCGATCGGATCAGCAGGTCACCGGGAAACCGTGGTCTGGGCCCAGGAGGAAAGGGCAACGGTCGCGCTATCGTCTCAGTCATGCTTGAACGAGACGCACTGGACCCGCGTCTGACAAGATGCGCGACTCGCGATAGCTTGCAAAATCACCGTCCCAAGCTCGTCCCCAGTCCCCAGTCCCTATCATGGACAAATCGAAGCTGCCGAGTCGTCACGCTACCGTCGGCCCGGAGCGGGCGCCGCACCGCGCCTTTTACTACGCAATGGGGTTGAGCGCCGAAGAAATTCAGCAGCCCATTGTTGGCGTGGTATCGAGCTGGAATGAAGCGGCGCCGTGCAACATTGCGCTCAAGCGTCAAGCGGAAGCGGCGAAGCGTGGTGTCAAGGCCGCAGGTGGAACACCGCGCGAGTTCACCACCATCACGGTGACTGACGGCATCGCGATGGGACACGCCGGCATGAAGTCATCGCTGGTGAGTCGTGAAACAATTGCAGATTCCGTCGAGCTCACGGTGCGCGGGCACTGCTACGACGGACTAGTCGGCATTGCGGGGTGCGACAAGACACTGCCCGGATTGATGATGGCGATGCTGCGGTTGAACGTGCCTTCGGTGTTTCTGTACGGCGGTTCAATCTTGCCGGGGCGTTTTCACGGCAAGGATGTGACCGTGCTCGATGTGTTTGAAGCTGTCGGCGCACACGGGGCCGGAAAGATGTCGCTCGAAGAGTTGACGTTGCTCGAAAAGGTCGCGTGTCCCGGTGCCGGTTCGTGCGGCGGTCAGTATACGGCCAACAGCATGGCGTATGTGTCCGAAGCGATCGGTCTGGCCCTTCCCGGATCGGCCAGTCCGCCGGCAGCGTTCGAGTCGCGCGACAGCTATGCAGAAGCAGCGGGTGCGGCCGTCATGCGACTGATGCAACACGGTCCGCGTCCCCGTGATATCGTGACACGCAGAGCGCTCGAGAATGCGGCCGCGGTAGTCGCGGCGACTGGTGGTTCCACAAACGCAACGCTGCACTTGCCGGCGATGGCGCACGAAGCCGGGATCGCGTTCGATCTGTTTGATGTCGCTGAAGTCTTTGCGCGCACCCCGCTCATCGCGGATCTCAAACCAGGCGGCAAGTATCTGGCCAAGGATGTGTATGACATCGGTGGCGCGTCGATCATTCTCAAGGCGCTGCTTGACGGAGGATTTCTCCACGGCGATTGCCTTACCGTGACGGGCCAGACGATCGCCCAAGATCTTGCAAATATCGTCATGCCGGAGAATCAGGATGTTGTGATGCCGACGTCGCGTGCGATCTCTCCCACCGGTGGACTGGTCGGCATGCGCGGCAACCTCGCACCGGATGGCGCCGTGGTGAAGGTCGCGGGGCTTCATACGCGCGTGTTCAGTGGACCAGCGCGTTGCTTCGATTCTGAAGAGGCGGCATTTGCGGCCGTGATGGAAAAGCGCTACGCCGCAGGCGATGTGCTGATCATCCGCTACGAAGGACCGCGTGGCGGCCCAGGCATGCGCGAGATGCTCTCGACCACCTCCGCGATCTATGGTCAGGGGATGGGCGACAAGGTCGCGCTCATCACCGACGGTCGCTTCAGCGGAGCCACGCGCGGGCTGTGCATCGGCCACGTCGGACCCGAAGCTGCAGTTGGGGGGCCGATCGGGTTGCTCCGCGATGGTGACATCATCGACCTCGACGCCAATAGCGGCACGATGTCCGTACGCCTCTCGGATGACGAACTTGCATTGCGTCGCGCTGAGTGGCAGCCGAGGCGGCATGACTTCCAGTCGGGTGCGATCTGGCGCTACGCGCAGACCGTGAGTCAGGCCCGATATGGAGCAGTTGTACATCCCGGAGGGGGTGCGGAAACGCATTGCTATGCCGATGCTTGAAACGCGAAGAGTGGCGTCACCGGTTCTGCGACCATTCGTATTTTCAAAGTGATGGCTTCTAAACGCTGCCTGACCCGCATGTCACACCAGGCCATTTGATGTTCGCTACGTTCGCGCACTCCCGACTTCTTCGCAGCCTTGTTCCCGTCGACGTCACGATTCTCGTTATGTCGATTGTTCTCGTATGCGTACGTAGCGTACGGAAACTGGGCTTGATTGTCGCGATGTGACGCGCCAAGGTCGCCCCTCCTGAGATCACCGGGAGGGGCGACGTTGGCGCGGGATCGATCGCGTCATCGACCATATCCGCAGGCGGCGTATGATCGAGATCCAGCCGCGACTTCGGGGGATTGGAAAGCCATGCGCGCCTGAGAGGTCTTCCGACGAGACGACGAGAGGGGCAGCTTGTCTGATACGCCCCTGCGGGCGCTGGGCGTTCCGGTTCCGCCCGCGGTCACCCTCACAGTCGACGACCAAACATGCATCGCCTCAGGCATCGCTATATGCATCGCGATATCAATCGCCGCCTGCTTCCTGCCCTGCTGTTCGCCCCTCTGGCAATGGGTGCGCAGACCAAGCGACCGATGACGTTTCTGGATGTGCAGCAGACGCGTCAGGCCAGCGCACCGACGATCAGCGCGGATGGACAATGGATGCTGTATTCGATTTCGACCCCCGACTGGAAAGCGGCGAAGCGCCAATCCGATCTCTATCTCGTCTCGATGGCGAAGGGAGTAGGTGACACGCGGCAGCTGACATTCACGAAAGACAAGAACGAAATGAATCCGGCGTGGGCACCCGATGGACATTCATTTGTCTTTGCGTCCAATCGTGATGCAGCAACGCCTGCGGCCGGCAACCAGCTGTACTCGATGCGGCCTGATGGCGGCGAAGCGCGTCGCATTACCGACGCGAAGGACGGCGTCGGAACGTTCGCGTTCACACGCGACGGCGAATGGCTGGTGTTTGCTGGTGGCAAGGTTGACGAACAGCAGCTGTGGGCGTTGCCTGTGTCCGGCCTGGACTCCGCGAAAGCGATGCCGCTTACAAAGCACCCGACTGCGATCCGCTGGTGGAAGTTTTCGCACGACGGCAAAACGCTGTACTTCACTGCATCGGACACGCTCGACACGGACGAGAAGCAGCGGATGGAGAAAAAGTTCGATGTGCGCATCCGCAACCAAGCCGAGCCGGTGCAACATCTTTGGAAGCTTGACGTAGCAACGCGCCAGGAGAAGCGTTTGACGAGTGGTGCGGAGTTGAGCGTCGATGGGGTCACGCTGTCAAACGATGGGATGTGGA
Organism: Gemmatimonadaceae bacterium; assembly: GCA_043753735.1. Classification (GTDB taxonomy): domain Bacteria; phylum Gemmatimonadota; class Gemmatimonadetes; order Gemmatimonadales; family Gemmatimonadaceae; genus Gemmatimonas. The sequence continues at coordinate 5,543 of JAYUWD010000265.1, read as the reverse complement.
TCGGCTACCGCGGCACGCAGAACGATCGCTTCTTCCGCGGCACGCTTGAGGCCGGGCTGGTCAGTGATCTCTATTTGCTCGAAACAGTCTCCGGAGGCATCGAACGTCTTACGAAGAACGTGGAGATCGCCGAGAGTTCGCTGTCGTTCGCCCCCGACGGCCGAACGATCGCATTTTCTGCATCGAACGACTTTACGTATTTCCGCGACACGCGCGTGTTTGTGCGCGACCTGCGCGCGAAGGGGCAGCCGTTCCGGAAGATTGGTGACGCGTGGGATGGTGGCGTCACTGTCGACTTCTGGAGTTTGGACAGCAAGACGATCTACTTCAACGACGGCGTGAAGGCGACAAACCAGCTGGTGTCGCTCGATGTTGCGTCAGGCGGAGTGAAGCAGCTCACGAGCGTGAAAGCGTCGCTCGCGGTGCAGCGTGATGAAGACACCGGCGCGCTCTTTTTGCAGTACTCGGATCCCACGACTCCGCCGTCGCTGTTCACTGTTGCATCAGTTGACAGGATCGCCGACAAAAGCAACTGGGTACGTCTCACCAATCCAAATCCGCAGATGGCCACTCTCGCGCTTGGCGAAGAGGAGGAAATCAGTTGGAAGTCCAAAGACGGACGGCTGGTTGGTGGAGTGCTGATCAAGCCCGTAGGCTATCAGGCAGGTACCAGGTATCCGCTCATCGTGGCGATCCACGGCGGTCCCGCGTCGGCCGACGTGCTTGGCTTCAACGGTGGCTATGGCGCTCAGATTTATGCTGGCGCCGGCTACGCGGTGCTGATGCCCAACTATCGCGGAAGCACAAACTATGGCGAGAAGCATCGTATCGAAATCGCGGGGGACTATTTCACCAAGGGCTACGACGACATCATGACAGGCGTCGACCACCTGATAGCACAGGGCGTCGTTGACGGCGCGCAGTTGGGCGTGCTTGGCTGGAGCGCAGGCGGACATTGGTCCAACTGGATCCTGACGCACACCGACCGCTTCAAGGCGGTGTCGACGGGCGCGGGCACGATGAACTGGACGTCGATGTATGCGCAGAGCGACGTGCAGCGCAATCGTCAGTACTACATGGGCAACAAGCTTCCGTACGACGATTTCGAAGGCTACTGGCGCCAGTCACCGCTCAAGTACATCAAGAACGCCAAGACACCGACGATGATTCACGTTGTCGATGGTGATCCGCGCGTGCCGCGTCCGCAAAGCGAAGAGTTGCACATGGCGCTCAAGCGGCTTGGCGTGCCGACGGAATTCTTCGTTTATCCGGGCAACACGCACGGCATTCCTGATCCGCGCAATCAGTACGTGAAGTCGATGGCCGAGTTCACGTGGATGGAGAAGTGGGTGCGCGGCAAAAACGTGAAGTTTGAGTGGAAGCCATTGCTCAAGACACTGGAGGATGCGCCCGTGATCGGCGGTCCTGTTTCGAGTGTGAACAACGGTCACTGAGCGGAGTGGGAAGGCATAAAAGCAAAGCGGGCTCCTTTTCAGGAGCCCGCTTTGAGGCTTTAGCATCTCACGTCGCTAGCGACGTGGCATTTGCTGCTTAGTTGCCGAGCTTGACGACGTTTTCAGCGGCCGGACCCTTCTGGCCCTGCACGACGTCGCATTCAACGCGCTCGCCGTCGGCGAGGCTCTTGAAGCCGCCGCCCTGGATGGCCGAATGATGGACGAACAAATCCTTGCCGCCGTCATCAGGCGTAATGAAGCCGAAACCCTTCGCGTCGTTGAACCACTTCACGATGCCGGTCGTACGCATGTTACTACTCCTGCTTGGTAATTTTGGTGCTGTGTTCGGAGTGCTTATGCAGTACGTACCGACACAACGTGCTCGTGAAAAAAGCCCCCACGCGGGCCTCGCCGACGGCGAGAGAATCGAATGAAAAAAGGGACCGCATCAACTCGGCGGGCCCCTGAGACGCTCCGAAACGACGCCCGAGCACTGGGTGCACGAGCGATGGAGGTAGCGTAATGCTCTTTGCCTATTGGCGCAATAGCCATTTACAAATTCGAGACGAATTCCTTGCCTGCGAGTACTATATCTTAAGAAAACAGCGAGTTCGGCTGCTTGCCCTACGTGACACGAGCATTTTTTACCCTGCCCCCTCGCACACATGGGCGTACTGTATCGTTGGACCGAACGCGTGTCCGAGTCAAAGGTCAATTACTGGTCGACATACGCCGTCGACTTGAGCCTCGCCGGGTTCTTCCTTGGATACGACCTGATTCACCATAAGCTCACCCTGTGGATGGCACTGTTCATCTTTGCAGTAGGGGTGTTTGCGTGGACATTGACCGAGTACACGTTTCACCGGTGGATGTATCACAACATCGGCATCGCGCTCACGCGTGACGGGCACGACAAGCACCACATCGATCCAAAGATGTACATCGCGATGCCCTGGGTTTTTACACCGTTGATCTTCCTCCCCGTTCAGCTGCTTATCGCTGGGCTGTTCGGCGTGCACGGCGCATCGACGCTTTTTTCGGGATGGTTTGTCGGATTCGTGGCATACGGGCTGATGCATCACAGCTTGCATCATTACAAGCTGCCCTTCGCGTGGTATCGCCACCTGCAATCGCAGCACCGCATTCATCATGCCTTTCCCGAAACGAACTACGGTGTGACGATGCGCTATTGGGATCGACTCTTCGGCACAGAGTTCACGAAGCCCGAACGCGACACGCACAACAAAGCCGCGCGGTAACCGGCGCCGTTGCGGGATCGTGCAATGACAAACGGCCGATCACTCACGTCGTCCCCCGAAATCCATTGAGATTCCGGAACCAGTCGATTGAGCGCGCGAGTATATGTGGCGCAGCGCAGCAACGTCTTCGACGGCAAGCCCGAGCGATTTGAACAGCGTGATCTCGTTCGCATTGGTTCGGCCGACGATTGTGCCAATCACGAGCTCGCCCAATTCGCCGACAATGTGCGCATCGGTAATGTGTCCTTCGGAACGCGGCACCAGAAAGTCTCCGGCTTCCGCAAGCGCAGACTCGCGTCGATCAACATAAAGTCGAGAGCGCACCACTGCGTCGCTGTTGAGTTCCCGCGCCGAAGCCAGTGAAGCGCCTACGGCATTTACATGGGTTCCGGGCGAAAGCCATTCGCCTTCGAGCACGGGCGTGCGCGACGACGTGATCGTGCACACGACGTGTGCTCCTTCGACCGCATCCCGCACCGAAGGGGCGACTATGACTTCGATGCCCGCATGTCGCGCGCGTGCTCGCTCGGCAAATTGTTGCGCGCGACTTCCTGCCCCACTACCGGAGCGACTCCACACACGCACACGCGTGATTGGGCGAATGGCGCACACAGCGTCGAGATGCGGGAGCGCCAGCTCCCCAGCGCCGAGAATCGCGAGTTCGCACGCGTCCCGATTGGCGAGCAATCGGGTGGCGAGACCCGACACGGCTGCGGTGCGAATGGCGGTGATACTGGATGCATCGGCGATGGCCAACAGTGAACCATGGTCGGCATCAAAGAGCAGCACAACGCCGATGTGCGAGTCGAAGAGTGTCGCGGCATTACCCGGAAAGACCGTGATGATTTTTGCACCGATCGATGCGTCGGTGCCCGTGCCCAGCACGGCCGGCATCGTGCCAAAGGCATTTACGGTATCTGGAAGTCGGATGATCGTGCGCAGCGGCAACTGCGCATTCCCCATGGCCACAGTTTTGAGCGCGTCCGCCATCACATCGATGCACTCCGCCATTGACAGCAGCGCATGCACATCCTTGTCGGACAGCAGCAGCGTCATTCGTCCATTCCGCGCAGGAAGAGAGTTGGTGTCGCGTCAAACGCATCACGCGTCATCACGTCCACGTAGCTACGTAAAAACCCTGCGTGTCGTGGCGCGAAACGTTCTCTCGCAGATCGTCTGCTGAGCGACCGCGTCTGGTCATGATGCGTGCGTTGTGCGTCGCTCGTCAAACATGTGAATGATGCGGGAGACATCCGCATCGATTCCTACGCCTGCGTGAACAGTGGCGTCGCGAAGCAGCTCGACGGCACGCGTCGTCATGGGTACGAATGCACCGCTTTCGTTGGCCAATCGCGCGACTTGCTCGATGTCCTTCTTGAACGTTGCGACGGCACCGATCTTTGGGGCGTCAACGTGACGCGCCATTCTGTTTCCGAAGATCTGGAGGGGCAAGGAGTCGGCAAACCCACCGGCCAGGGCCGCCGGAAGTTGCCTCGCATCGATTCCCGCCGCTCGCGCAAACGACAACATCTCAGCGATCACCAACAGATTGCAGCCGACGATCATCTGGTTGCAGCTCTTCGCAAGTTGACCCGCGCCGTGTCCACCCATGTACGTCACGCGAACCGAAAGCGCGTCAAACACGGGCGACGCGCTGGCAATGTCCGCGGCGTCGCCACCGGCAAAGATGATGAGTCGCCCTGCACGCGCAGCGGGAAGTCCGCCCGACACCGGCGCATCGATCCAGTGAGCGCCGGTTTGCGCTGCCAGTCGGGAGGCCATGCGCTGCGTTGCATCGGGTGCGATGCTTGAAAAGTCGACAATCAGCTGCCCAGCATGGAGCACCGACGCGAGGTCGCCAGCGCCGAATACAACGTCTTCAACGGCAGCCGTGTCAGTAAGACAGAGACAGACGATGTCACAACCATTGGCAAGTTCGCGCGCGCTGGCCGCGGCCGTCGCCCCACGTGCGACGAGTGGTGTTGTCTTGTCCACGGTGCGATTCCATACGGTGACGACGAGCCCCTGATCCAGCAGGCGCTCGACCATCGGTGAGCCGATCAGACCTGTCCCGATGAATCCGACGCGCAGCTCCCGGGGGCCCGCTGCATCACTCGCCATGTTTTCAGGCATAGAGATGGAGTCCATTATCCATTCGTATGATCTCACCGGTGATCCCCGGCGCAGATGCAGCGAGGAAGAATGCCAACGTCGCAACTTCGTCGACGCCCAGGAGTCGTGGTAACGCCTGCGTTTCAAGGTAGTGTCGTTCGACTGCAGCGAGCTTTTCGCCATCGAGCACGCGACTGGGCAACCCGCCCGACACGTACGCCGGTGCAATCGCATTGACGCGAATATGCGGAGCGAGTGCGCGCGCGAGCGAAAGCGTCAGCGTGTTCACTGCGCCTTTCGACGCCGCGTAGGCAACCGACGAGCCAAGTCCTGCCGTACCCGCGATCGACGAGATGTTCACCACCGCACCACGTCCGCTCTTGGCCAGCTCGTCACGACAGGCGCGAATCATCCGGAATGTGCCGACGAGGTTCACGTCGTACGTACGCAAAAACTCCGACTCGGGAAGCGCATCAAGATCCGCGTGGGGAATGAAGCGCGTGGTGCCTGCACAATTCACAAGCGCGTCAATGCGACCAAGTCGGGACGCGATGCTCTCAACTGCCGCAATGCAACTTTCGTCGCTCGTGACGTTGAGCTCGATCAAAATCGTGCGCGCTCCGTATGCAACACAATCTACTGCAACTGCCTCGGCCAACAGGCGTGTTTCGTCGTCAAGCCACGTCACGCCAACATCCCAACCGTTGCAGGCAAAAAA
>JAYUWD010000264.1:0-1506 GCA_043753735.1 Gemmatimonadaceae bacterium | reverse complement strand
CCGAATCGGCACTCGTCGCCGCGTTCGACGCACGTATCGCTGCCGGCGAAAGCATCGAGCCGAAAGACTGGATGCCCGAACGCTACCGCAAGCAGCTCACGCGCATGATGTCGCAGCACGCCCACTCGGAGATCGTCGGTATGCTCCCCGAAGGCAACTGGATCACGCGCGCGCCCAGTCTGCGGCGCAAGATGTCGCTGATCGCCAAAGTGCAGGACGAAGCCGGCCACGGTCTCTACATCTACTGCGGCACCGAAACACTCGGCGTCGATCGTCACGATCTCGTTGAAGCGTTGCTCGACGGACGTGCCAAGTATTCGAGCATCTTCAACTATCCGACGTTGAGCTGGGCGGACATGGGCGTCATCGGCTGGCTGGTCGATGGTGCGGCGATCGTCAATCAAACGGTGCTCGCGAAAGCGTCGTACGGTCCCTACGCCCGCGCGATGATCCGCATCTGCAAGGAAGAAAATTTCCACAAGCGTCAGGGCTACGAAATCTGCGCAACGCTGGCCAACGGTACGCCCGCACAGAAGGCGATGGTGCAGGACGCCGTGAATCGATTCTGGTGGCCCTCGCTCATGATGTTCGGACCGAGCGATGCGAGCTCCCCCAATTCGGCCGAGCTGCTCAAGTGGCGCGTGAAGCGGAAAACGAACGACGAACTGCGTCAGCGCTTTGTGAACCTCACCATTCCGCAGGCGATCGCGATCGGGTTGACGGTGCCCGATCCCGATCTCAAGCACAATGCCGAAACGGGCGACTGGGAATTCGGAGAGATCGACTGGTCCGAGTTTTTTGAAGTCATCGCCGGCAACGGCCCGTGCAATCGCGAACGTCTTGAAGCGCGCAACAAGGCGCACAACGATGGAGCATGGGTGCGCGCCGCGGCAAATGCACATGCCGAAAAGCATGTAGCGACATCAGCAACGGCCGCCGCCTGATGTCGAACACGACGGCTTCAACTACGACCACGACCACGTCGAATACGGCGGCGTCCGACAAGTGGCCGCTCTGGGAAGTGTTCACGCAGGGTGCGCACGGGGAGGCATTCGAACATGCCGGGAGTGTGCACGCACCCGACGCCGAACTCGCATTGCAGAACGCGCGCGATGTGTACGCGCGTCGCGGAGAAGCGGTGAATCTGTGGGTCGTTCCTTCTACATCCATCACGGCATCGGCACCGTCGGACGCCGGACCGTTTTTCGATCCGGGCAACGACAAGGCGTATCGCCATCCGCAGTTCTACATGGCGCCGCGCGGAGTGCGCATCTTTTGAGCAGCATTGAATCAGCAACAGCAAACGTGACAGGGCCGCGCACCCCGCCCATCGATAATCCGCTCTTCGAGTATCTCCTCCGGCTCGGCGACGATCGGCTTGTGCTCGGCCATCGCATGTCCGAGTGGTGCGGCCACGGCCCGATTCTCGAAGAAGACATCGCGCTCTCCAATATCGCACTCGATCTCGTTGGACATTCAGCGAGTTTGCTCAAGCTTGCGGGCGAG
>JAYUWD010000263.1:0-4910 GCA_043753735.1 Gemmatimonadaceae bacterium | reverse complement strand
GTGGTGCCGACTTTCGCACCGAGCTTTCGCGATATTGGTCGTACGCCGATGCCCCCAAGCCGCAGGCGATCGACGATACGCGCGTCGCGGCCTACTCGGAAATCATGGCGGCTACGTTACCGCCAGTGGCCAACGATGTGCTCGACGCCTACGACCTCTCCGGTCATCAGTGTCTGCTCGATGTGGGCGGCGGCGAAGGCGCGTTCCTTTCCCTGGTCGGACGGCGCCACGCGCATCTGCAGCTTCGCCTGTTCGATCTCCCCGCTGTCGCCGCGCGCGCGCGTGTCCGACTCGAGCACGCCGGGCTCGGCGATCGCTCCCAATGCGAAGGCGGCAACTTTCACGCAGACGCACTCCCCCAGGGCGCGGACGTGCTGACGCTGGTCCGCGTTCTGCTCGACCACGACGACGCCTCTGTGCAACAACTGCTCATTCGTGCCCGAGCCGCACTCAAACCGGGCGGGGTGCTGCTCGTCGCTGAAGCCTTGGCTGGTGCACCAGGCGCCGAAACCGTTGGCGATGCGTATTTCGCGTTCTATTTGATGGCGATGGGCAAGGGACGCGCCCGGCGCCCGGAAGAGTTGCACGCGATGCTCAAGATCGCCGGCTTCCGAAAGAGCAAAGAGCTCCCCACGCGCTTCCCGATTCAGACCGGTCTGATCGTCGCGCACGCCTGACGGCCAAGTGGTTCCCACTCGCGAGAATCCATCCCGATTCAATTGTTCGGAATTCTTGACAGCCTGTGGTGTCAACACAACCTTACAGTTGCCCGCTTAACCGCAACGTCCGTACGCTGTGGCCCGTTCGCCCGCGAAAAATGCCTGGAGTCCGTGGAAACGCTCGCCGTCGTTTTTGAACAGCCCCAGCAGCTTTCAGTCCGAACGCTGACGCTCGTACCTCAAACCGACGCGGACGTTCTGGTAGCCATGCGCTGGTCGGGGATAAGCACCGGCACCGAGCGGATGCTCTGGAGCGGAACGATGCCCCCGTTTCCCGGATTGGGCTATCCGTTGGTTCCTGGTTACGAAGGCGTGGGCGAAATCATCGAGGCGGGACCCGATTCGGGTCGCCAAACTGGCGAGTTGGTCTACATCGCCGGATCGCGCGGTTTCGCCGATGCGCGGGGTCTTTTTGGCGGGCAAGCGTCGTTGGTTGTTGTGCCTGGTACCAAAACCACTGTCCTTGAACCTGCACTCGGCGAGCGCGGCGCACTCTTCGCGCTGGCTGCAACCGCACACAACGCTCTCTGCCTCACCGCACCCGGAACGTCGCCGCGGGATGTGCCGGACCAGCTACCCGAACTGATCGTCGGGCACGGCGCACTCGGTCGATTGATCGCCCGACTTGTCGTGCTGTACGGCGGCAAAACGCCGACCGTATGGGAGACCAATCCCATCCGGATGGATGGCGCGCGCGGATATGAGGTTGTGCATCCCGACAACGATCCTCGGCGCGACTATCGCACGATCTGCGAAGTCAGTGGTGCGAACAACATTTTCGACTCGCTCGTATCTCGCCTCGCGCCGGGCGGAGAAATCTGCCTCGGCGGTTTCTACAGCGAGCCCGTGTCTTTCAACTTCCCTCCGGCATTCATGCGGCAGGCACGCTTTCGCATCGCCGCCCAGTGGAAGGAGTCAGATTTGCGCACCATCGCGGAGTTGGCCAACAGCGGCGTACTCGCCCTCGATGGCCTCATCACACATCGCGAACCTGTACAACGTGCAGCCAACGCTTATTCCACCGCGTTTGGCGATCCCCATTGCGTCAAGATGATCCTCGACTGGAGAACGGCCGCATGAGTGAGAATGGTTCGAGCGCTGCAAACGGCGCACCGACGAACGGCGGATCCGCGAATGGTGCGCTGCATCAAATGCACGCGCGCGTTCGCGACGAAGCGGCCGCCGCGCCGGACACCGTTCACACCGGTCCGGTGACCAAGGAAACACAGATCATCGCGATCTATGGCAAAGGCGGAATCGGCAAGAGTTTTTCGCTCGCCAATCTGTCGTACATGATGGCGCAGCAAGGCAAGAAGGTGTTGCTCATCGGCTGCGACCCAAAGAGTGATACCACGTCACTGCTTTTTGGTGGGCGGGCCTGCCCCACGATTATCGAGGTCTCATCACGTCTCAAACTCGCTGGGCAACAGGTCTCTATCAGCGATGTCTGTTTCAAGCGAGATGGCGTTTTCGCGATGGAACTTGGTGGCCCGGAAGTCGGACGCGGATGCGGCGGCAGAGGCATCATTCATGGGTTCGAGATTCTCGAGAAGTTAGGTTTTCACGAGTGGGGTTTCGACTTCGTGCTGCTCGACTTCCTGGGCGACGTGGTGTGCGGTGGATTTGGGCTACCCATCGCGCGCGACATGTGCCAGAAAGTCATCGTTGTCGGTTCCAACGATCTGCAATCACTTTACGTCGCCAACAACGTCTGCTCGGCGGTTGAGTACTTCCGCAAGCTTGGGGGCAACGTTGGTGTGGCTGGCATTCTGATCAACAAGGATGACGGTACAGGCGAAGCCGAAGCATTCGCGCACGCTGCGGGCATTCCGATTCTCGCGAAAGTCCCAGCGCACGATGACATCCGCAAGAAAAGCGCGAATTATGAAATCATCGGCTTCCCCGGGGGACAATGGGGACCGTTGTTTGCCGAACTCGCGCAAGCGGTGGCCGATGCACCACCGGTTCGACCAAAGCCGTTGACACAGGATCAGCTGCTTGGACTTTTTGCGGCGAGCCAGGTCGGTGGCAACGTGGTGCTCGAACCAGCGACGATGTTCGACCTCGTCGGCCGCGAAGACGTGACCAAGCCGTCGCTCGAAGTCGTGTACGACACCGTTTGACGCCGAGCAAGCGATGATCACGAATGCGAGCGGCGAGATCGTGTACGATGAGGCGGGACGCACGCCGACAGCGAACGATGCCGACCAACCCGCGTCTCGTGCCCTGCCTATTCTCGAGGGCAGCGCAATCAACGAAGCAGCGACTGCCGCCGACGGACTGGGTTGTCATGCGGGCGCAAACGAGATGCTCACCGCCGCGAAGGCTGCGGGAAAGAGCGAGACGCTTGATCGTTACGCCGCCGATTATCCAAAGGGCCCGCACGATCAACCGCAGTCGATGTGCCCAGCGTTCGGTTCATTGCGCGTCGGCCTGCGCATGCGTCGCACCGCAACAATTCTGTCAGGATCGGCCTGCTGCGTGTATGGGCTGACATTCACCTCGCACTTCTACGGCGCGCGTCGCACCGTTGGCTACGTCCCGTTCAATTCGGAATCGCTCGTTACAGGCCAACTGTTCGAAGACATTCGCGACGCTGTGTTCAAGATGGCCGATCCCGCATTGTACGATGCCATCGTGATCACGAATCTGTGCGTACCGACTGCATCTGGAGTGCCGCTGCAGCTGTTGCCGAAGGAGATCAACGGCGTGCGCATCATCGGCATTGATGTGCCGGGCTTTGGCGTGCCTACTCATGCCGAGGCGAAGGACGTGCTGGCCGGCGCGATGCTGCGATATGCCCGTACTGAAGCCGAGCAAGGTCCGGTCGCGGCGCCCCGCGGTGGCAAGAGCGAGCGCCCCACGGTCACGCTGGTCGGCGAAATGTTTCCCGTCGATCCTGTCGGCATCGGCATGATGCTCGAACCGCTCGGTCTCGCGGCAGGGCCAGTCGTTCCCACCCGTGAATGGCGCGAACTGTACGCTGCACTGGACTGCGTCGGCGTCGCCGCGATTCATCCGTTCTACACGGCATCGTATCGCGAATTCACTGCAGCCGGACGACCGATCGTTGGCTCCGCACCTGTGGGCTACGACGGTACGGAGGGTTGGCTGGAAGCGATCGGGCAGATGGCGAATGTATCGCGCGATAAAATCGACGCGGCGAAAAACAAGTTTCTTCCAGCAATCAAAGGCGCGCTCGCGTCAAAGCCGATCACCGGACGCATCACGATGTCCGGTTACGAAGGTTCCGAATTGCTCGTTGCCCGCCTGCTTGTCGAAAGTGGCGCCGATGTGCGCTACGTCGGCACAGCATGTCCGCGGACGCCGTATTCCGAGGTCGATCGCGAATGGCTGCAGGCGCGCGGTATTCATGTGCAATTTCGCGCGTCGCTTGAACAGGATCTGGCCGCGATGCACGAGTTCAAGCCCGATCTCGCAATCGGTACCACGCCTGTCGTGCAGAAAGCGAAGGAGTTGTCCACCCCCGCCCTTTATTTCACGAATCTCATTTCAGCGCGTCCGCTCATGGGTCCTGCAGGCGCGGGTTCGCTCGCGACCGTGGTGAATGCCGCGCTTGGCAACAAAGCCCGTTTTGACACGATGAGCGAGTTCTTTGAAGGCGTGGGCACCGGCTTCGCGAGTGGCGTGTGGGAAGACGTACCCAAGGATCATCCCGAATTCCGCGATCACTACAAGCGGCATCTCGCCAAACTTGCCAAGGCGCGCAAGTCCGAGGAGATGGTCTGATGCAGGAGAAGTCACGATGCTAGTACTCGACCATGACCGCGCGGGCGGCTATTGGGGCGCGGTGTACGTCTTCACGGCAATCAAGGGATTGCAGGTCGTCATCGATGGGCCGGTGGGGTGCGAAAATCTTCCGGTGACATCGGTCCTGCACTACACCGACGCGCTCCCGCCGCACGAATTGCCGATTGTCGTCACGGGACTCGGCGAAGACGAACTCGGACGAAACGGCACGGAAGGCGCCATGCGTCGCGCGCACCGGACGCTCGATCCTGAATTGCCGGCCGTGGTTGTCACCGGGAGCATCGCCGAGATGATTGGCGGTGGTGTCACACCCGAAGGCACGAACATTCAGCGTTTCCTGCCGCGCACCATCGACGAGGATCAGTGGCAGGCGGCAGAGCGCGCGCTGTATTGGTTGTGGACCGAGTATGGTCTCAAAAA
>JAYUWD010000262.1:0-14807 GCA_043753735.1 Gemmatimonadaceae bacterium | reverse complement strand
TGTTCCCCAAGCCGTTGGCCGACCAGCACTGCTGCCGCCTGGGCCAATCCCAGCGTAGGCATGTACGCCAGCATGTTGAGGTTGAGCGCAATGCTCGTTGCGGTCAGCTCCGCGGCACCGAGCGAGCCAACCAACCAGACGAAGAGCGCCCACGCCAACGCGTCGAGTGTCCACTCCAGTCCGCCTGGCACACCAAAGGTGATCAGACGTCGCATGAGGCGCAGGTGAGGATGCCAGCCAACGAGTGTCCCGAACCGTTCTTGGTTCCGACGCGTGAGCATGAGCCCGAGCCCAAGCATCGCCGCGGTCCATGACGCAATGACCGTCGACCATGCGGAACCAGCAATCCCCAGTTCCGGAAATCCGAAGCGGCCGTAGATCAGCAGCCAGTTCAAGGTCGCATTCACCAGCGTGCTGAAGAGATCGATAGCCACCACGGTCCGGGTCTGACCGAGGCCAATAAAGAAGGAACTGACCGCCGCATGCACCAGCAACGGAAGCGCGGCGAAGCAGAGGATGCGCAGGTACGTCGTCTCCAGTGCCTGGAGTTGCGGCGTATGATTCCCAATGCCCACAAACCCTGCGGCAAACGGTCTCAGGAGCAGAAAGGCCACTCCGCAGGCAACGCTCACGTAGATGGCTTGCCATACCACGCGTCCGACGCGCCGTGCGCGGTCGGCACCGTGGTACTGGGCTACAAAATTTGTGGCGTAGAGTGCGGTACTGTGCGGCAACTGCAGCGCGGTCCAGAACAGCATCATGGAGGCGGATGCGGCACCAACGGCATCGATATCGTATCCGCTCAACAAGAGGGAGTCGATCAAGCCCTGAACCGTCAGGAAGCCATTGCTCAGGACGAGCGGCCATGCGAGGAGAAGGACTTCCGCAGCACCACCTGGCCCGCGCCAGCGTTGGCTGAAACGCCCTGTGATGCGTGCGGCCCGCGGCACCTATTGCGCGGGCACGGAGGACGTCGGCGGCAACAAACCGTGGACGTTGAAATTCATGTCGTCGCTGGAAACGCCGAATTTCCGATAATCCGAAGTGAGTTCTTCTCCCGCTTCGATGTCGCGCGCTGCGTAGGTAAAACTTTCATCGTCGTCGCACGACGGATGATTGGAGTGATTAAAGAACTTGGCGTGGTCCGCGCAGAACACGTAATTGCCCGCGTTCCGGTAGCAGTAGGTCGTGAGGTACGCAACGACCAGCGGAGGGAACGCGCTGATGTCGTTGTAAACACGATCAAAGTTGGGGGTGAATTCCCATATACGGGTGCCCTTCGCAATGTGATCGACAGCGAATAGACCTGTCCCGGCGATGGTGCTGGGTCCGGTGAGAGTTTTGACAAGCAATGCCAAACGTGCCTCGACAATAGTGAGATGGTGTTGCGAGCTCAAGCGGGGTTGTGAAGAGCTTGGAGAATGTGAAGGCGGCGGCAGCAGTATGCGAGGCCATGCCACATGGTTGTTACCAGCGGGGCCCGCTTGCGAAGGGCCTGGCGGTGTGGTGGTCGTCGCCGCAGCGGGCAACAGCAACCTGCGTTTCCCGTCTCAGTTTGCGGCCGCAATTCCGGCAAAGATCAACGGCGTCATCGCGGTGGGCGCGACAGCGCGAGCCTCGAACGTTCGGGCGATCTATTCCAACCGCGGCCGGTTCGTCGATCTGTGGGCGCCAGGCAGCAGCATCCTCGCTGTGTGCTCCACATTCACGACTGATTGCTTGGGCGGGACCATTCGCCAGCGTCCGGGCACCGCCGGGAAACCCGGCCGATACATGGAAATCAGTGGCACCAGTATGGCGACGCCGCACGTCGCAGCTGTGGCTGCCATTGCATACGGGCGCCTGGGCATTGTGCGGAGTGCGGCAGAGGGACTGAGGGTAGGGACGTGCATGCTAAATGTCGCCCGCATCCCGGGCCAGGTTCAGCAGTTGCCCGATCCGAGTGGCTCACGCGTCGATGCACTGTTGGCCGCGACCGCGCCGGGTTGCTGAGCTGTTGAGGCTGCATTCGACCAATACAACTCTGTTCCTCGGCGAACTCGTCGAGGCCCCATTGTCGTTTATCCTCTTCAATCCGTCAAGAAGCGCCGACGCGGTGCCGAAAGTTGCCGACCGCTTCCATGATCGATCATCGGTCGGCGACCGCAGCAAAATTATGCTGAACACCAGTTCACAGCAGAGTGTTCGGTCCCGGGATTATCTGCTGACAAGGGTCCTTCGGGACGAATTCACGCGAATGCGCCGACGCCTACGTCCACTGCCCGCTTCTGCACCGTGCAAACGCTTGCCCAGGCCCGTGTGCGTCCGACGCCTTCGGTGTCTTGCTGGCCCGCTGAAAAATCCAATAAGTGTCGGGAAGACATCGATTGAGGGAGCCCATTCACCAACGTCTCACTTGCCAAGCAACGATCGTGCCCGGCTGGTGCATCGCCAGCCTCATCCATGCTGCCGGCGGTAAAATCGAATAACACAAATCCACGATTCGGACTCGAATGCTCTGTGCCCCTTAGACCAATGGCTCGCTACAGCACGAACATTGCGACACCGGCCGCCGCCATGATGACCATCGTAAGCACGACCAGCCCGACCGCGAATTTTGAACTGGGTTGGCCGTGCATGAGCTTCTTGTCGGCGGCAATGATCGCGATGCCGACGAGCAGCGGCGGCGCCACGAGCCCGTTCACGACAGCGGTCCAGTACAGGGCTCGCAATGCGTCGAGGTTGAAGAAGTCCATCCCCACGCCGCCGAGCACAGACACGATCATGATCACGTAAAAGGCGCGCGCTTGCCCAAACTTGGCATCAATCCCCTGACGGAATCCGAGTAGCTCAGACCAGGCGTAGGCGGACGCCCCGGCAAGCGTGGGAATGGCCAATGCTCCAAGTCCAAAAATGCCAATCGTGTAGAGCAGCATCGAGCCACGACCGGCAAGCGGCTCAAGCGCTCGCGCGACGTCTTGACTGTTTTTGGGATGCGTCATGCCGCTCGCATGCAGCGTGATCGCAGTCGTGAGCATGATGAAGAACATCGCCGCATTGGAAACGAACGTCCCGGCACCGACATCGCTGTTGCGTGCGCGCAGCTCATCCTCGGTTGCGCCAATCCGTCGTGGACGTGCCCGTCCCATCTCCTTTTCTTCTTCGACTTCCTGCGACGATTGCCAGAAAAAGAGGTACGGCGAAATCGTGGTACCGAGGATCGCGACGATCATTCCCCAGCCTTCCGTACCCGATGGCAAACTTGGCACGAATGTGTCGTGCAGCACCGCGCCCCAGTTGGGTGACGAAAGCAGCGCCGTCAACACGTACGCGCCGAGTACCAATGCGAGCCACTTGAGTACACGTGCTACGGTAGCATAGCGCAGCGCTACGGCGGCCCAGAGAATGCCTACGCCAAACACAACGACCCAGATGTGTGAGTTCACACCACTCAATAACTCAGCCGCGTCGGCCATCCCCGCGAGGTCGGCGCCAATGTTGATGCTGTTGGCGAAGAAGAGCGCGCCGCACACCACAAACAGCACGGGGCGTGGAAAGCGCTCACGCATCGCGGCCATGAGTCCGCGACCGGTCACCATCCCGATGCGCGCACAGGTGAGCTGCACGGCCCACATCAGCGGCCACGACGCCACGGCCATCCAGAGCAGTGACGTGCCAAACTGCGCGCCGGCAAGCGAGTACGTCGTGATCCCCGAGGGATCATCGTCGGCGGCACCGGTGATGAGTCCGGGGCCGAGCGAGCGCCAGAATTTTACGACGCGCCCGCCTTCTTTCGCAATCACACGGCTGCCGCGTCGACGGTGTTGGCGCGTTCATCGCCGAGATGGCGCGCCAATCCTTTCAAATACATATCGATGGAACGTGTGTAGCCTGTGAGGTGCGCGATAAAGAACCGAACGATCGGATTGCCGATCTCGCCGCGCTCGGTGATCGTAACGCGCGTGCCGTCCGCTGCAGCGTCAACTTGCCACGTCCACACACCGGCGTACGGAAGATCGTCATCGAGAATGCGTGCGGCCAACCGATGCGGTGGTTCATCGACAATCACTCCAAAGGTGACTGAACCGCGCGTCGATGTTTCGCGCCAACGAAGTTGGGGCTGCTCCGCATCCACTACCGACGAATCCTCGATCTCATGGCGCCATTCGGCGTAGCGGGCGACATCGTACACGGTGGACCAAACTAATTTCGGTGCTGCGCGCAACGAGATTGAGCGTGACGCAATGTGCTTTCGCGGCGTGACCAGTCCGCCTACCAAAATGGCGAAAACGACCGCGACCATCGCGGCCATCACGAACAGGATCCAGTACATCAGATGGCGAGCATCAGTGGGGGGTCGTCACGTGAAAGCCTTCACTGCGCGCGGTTCGGCTGATCGAGTACACTACGCACGCGGCGAAGCAGATCGACTGCAGCGAACGGTTTCTGCAGGAACGAAAGTTCATCGGTGCGAATGCCGTGCAGCAGCAACGCATCGTCGGTGTATCCGGACGCGAACAGGACGCGTATTGCCGGGCGAATGAGCGCCACTTTTTCCGCGAGTTCTCGACCGTTCATGCGAGGCATGACGGCGTCGGTGAGGAGTAGATCAATCGTCTGGCCATACTGTCGGGCGATGAGCAGCGCCGCCTCTCCATCAGGGGCGCTCAACACCCGATAGCCATGTCGTTCAAGCGCGGCGGCAGCAACCGCGCGCACGCTGTCTTCATCTTCTGCAAGCAGGATCGTTTCCGTTCCGTCGCGCAGCACATCCGACGGCGGTTGCACGACACGCATCGCGTGCGCCTCAACGACGGCCGGGAAAAAGAGAAGGAATGTCGTGCCTACACCGAGCTGGCTTTCGACACGAATTGCACCGCCGCCCTGATCGAGCGTCGCATACGCGAGTGCAAGGCCAAGACCCGTTCCCTTGCCGCGCTCTTTCGTCGTAAAGAATGGTTCGAAAACACGCAATCGAACATCCTCGGACATTCCATGCCCCGAGTCGGTCACGGCAATCAGCATCCACGACGTCGTCACGTTCAACCCATTTGCAACGGCGACGTCTTCGCTGACCCGTGCCGTCTCGATGCTCAGTCGACCACCGTTCGGCATCGCGTCGCGCGCGTTTGCACTCAGGCTGAGCAACACCTGCTCCAACTGTCCGGCATCGGCGCGAATGGTTCCGACATCGCTGCCGAGCGTTGTCTCGAGATCGATGTGTTCACCGATCAGGCGACGCAACAACCGATCGAGTCCTCGCACAACTTCGTTGGGATCGAGCACTGTCGGCTGTACCACCTGCTTTCGACTGACCGCAAGAATCTGTTTTGTCAGCTCTGCGCCACGCATCGCCAATGCGCGGATTTCGCTGACATCGTTGTACAGCGGACTGCGCTCCTCCAATTCCCCAAGTGCGAGATCGCAGTAGCCGAGCATGCCGGTGAGGAGGTTGTTGAAGTCGTGCGAAATGCCGCCGGCGAAGGCGCCGATCGCTTCCATCTTCTGCGACTGCCGCAACTGCTCTTCACTGATTGCGAGCGCACGTTCCGCTTCGTGTCGCGCCGTGACATCGATCCCGACCGACAACCAGCTTGCGCGACCAAGTCTGCGCGAAAACGTCGTGACGACGTCCATTTCCATGCGTTCGCCTGACGCCGTCCTATGCATCCAGGAACCGGCACTTTGTCGCGATTCAGCGAAGGGCAGCCCCGCGCGCGAAAACCGATCGTGTTCCTCTGGAGCTATCAGATCCAGAATGCGGAGCGACAGAAACGCTTCGCGGGTGTATCCGTACTTTTCGACCGCTGCTTCGTTGACCGCGGTGACCGTCATGGTCTCCACATCCCACGCCCACATCGGCAGCGGATTGGAATCGAAGAGCATGCGATAGCGCCGTTCACTGTCGGCGAGCGATGCATTGCGACGCTCGACGGTATCGGCCATCTGATTGAACGCGTCGCCGAGCAGTTGCACTTCGCGCGGTCCCGAAAGCCGCGTGCGCGTTGATACGGCGCCGCGGGCGAGGGCACGGGCTTCGTCGGCGAGCGATTCGATCGGTCGCGTGATGCGTTGGCCGACGCGATAGCCGACGAGCACTGTAAGGCCGACGGCAACAAGCAGCAGCGCCAGATCCTCGAGCAGCATCCGGCGGAGCTGTGCACCGGCGGCGACCTGTGACACACCGACGTTCACCAGCCATGGTGCGGCATTGGTGTGGGTGAACCCCGTCAGCCGCGGCACCCCGTCAAGCCATTTGATGACCGCTACGTCTTCGGTGTCGACTGGAACGCCCACCGGAAACATCTTCTGCCCGACATACGACGAGTCAAATGTCGGGCGCGCAAGCACCACACCGGCCGTATCAAAGATGCTGATCTTGGGTGGATCGGCGAGCTCGTTTGCTTCGGTAAGGTTCGTGAGCGAGTCGAGTCGCACCGATGTCGCAACAACGCCGATGAACTGGCTTTTGCTGTCGGTGAGTGTGCGCGCAAGAATGACGACCCAGGCGCTATCGGGCAGTACAACAGACCTCCGCGTCTCGCCAACGACGAACCCGCCTTTCGCCTTCGCGACCTTGAAGTAGCCGCGTCCTGCAAACGCCTGCGGAAATTCGTTGGCCGCACTGTTTCTTTTTGCCGTGCCGACGAGTGTTCCCTCGGCGTCGACCACGTAGATGTTGGCGTAACGCCCCGGGATCGCCGCAAGCGTGCGCGTGAGGACCGAGTCGTTATGCGCGCTTTTGGAACGCGTGGGTTGGAGATCCGCGGAGACGCCGAGCAATAGTGCATCGGCCGTACGCACACGTTCATCGAGTTGAGAGGCGATGGCGCGGGCAACGCGAATTGCCTCCTTGCCCATGTCTTCGCGTCCCTCCGCGCTGCGTGAAGCAACGCGGTAGAGATTGAGCGCGACCAGCGGTACGGCACCCAACAGCGCGAGGCCGATGAGGTACAGTCGGATCCCCTCCCAGCGTCCAGCGCGTGGAGTGGAAGGGACCTCGTTCACGCCCCCAGCGGCTCCGCACCCGGCGGCATGGCCACGGCCATTCCCATCGAGTGATAGCCCTTGTCAACGTACACAGTCGAACCGCTGATTCCACTCGCGAGCGAGCTTGCAAGAAAGGCGGCGGTGTGTCCGACCTCCGATGCCGAAAGCACTCCTGGAAGCGGCTGATTGGCGGCGCAGTACTCGACCATCTTGTTGATGATGCCGATCGCACTAGCTGCGCGCGACGGAAACGGTCCTGCCGAAATCGTGTTGACGCGCACGCCGTATTTGCGACCTGCCTCGAACGACAACACGCGCGTATCGCTTTCGAGTGCGGCTTTGGCGGAGGACATGCCACCACCGTAGCCCGGGATCACGCGCTCACTGGCCATGTAGGTCAGCGAACAGATGGAGCCACCTGGCCTCAGCAGGGGGGCGAGGCGCTGTACCATCGAAACGAGTGAGTACGCACTCGCGCTGACCGCGGCGAGATATCCGTTTCGGCTCACTTCCAGCAACGGCTTTCTTACTTCAGGGCCGTTGGCGAGCGAGTGAAAGAGGATGTCGAACGGCTGCTCCCCGAAGTCGGCGACGAGTCTGGTCCCCAGTCCTTCAATGGAGAAATCACCGACGTCCTTGTAGCGCTTGGATTCGCGCACATCATCGGGCGCATCGGCGAGCGTGTCATAGACGGCATCGAGCGGATAGATGCGCTCGAAGGAGAACATCGCGCCGTCGGGCATGACGCGCGACTCATCCATTTTGCCGCGCTCGAGCAGATTCAGAAAAATGTTGAGCGCAGGGGGCCAGGTCGCGACACAGACCGAAGCGCCAGCCTGAGCGAATGCCTTGGCGACGGCGAATCCAAAACCGCCGTCGTCAGCCACGCCGGCGACGAGGGCTCGCTTGCCAGTGAGATCGATAGGGAGCATGGCGATAATCTACGTGTCAGGCATGCAGTCAGTCACCGTGCAGCCCTGTTAAGACGGTCGAGCAAGGCCAGCCATAGTTCCGTATCCGGCGGCCGCTCGATGACGACCAACGCCGACGACGCATCGTCGGCAGCGTGCAATTCAGCGTAAAGCTGTCGCGCATAGGCCGCAGGCTCCTCGGGCATGCGCACAATGACATCATCGGCCGTGAGTGGCAGCGCCGCAGTGTTGCGCAATAGCGCTGTTACACGTCCGGCCATCCCGCTTCGCGTCCGGTCGATCAGCGCGCGCGCAATATCGCCGCTTTGTGCCGTGTCGAAGAGCCACACGTCAGCCCGCGGTGCGTAGTGCCGATCGGACATTCCGGGAGAACGCTGGCGATCGTTGTTTGCATCGTCGGCACTCACCGTGCTGTGGTCTTGCGCGCGACGCCGCGCCGTTTGCACAGGCTTGCCGAGGACGAGCTCCAGCTGCGCGCGCGTGATCATCCCAGGGCGCAGCAGTGTTGGTTCCAGCCCCGAAAGATCACACACCGAACTTTCGATGCCCACATCGCTGCTTCCCCCATCGAGCACAACATCCACACGATCACCAAGCGACGAGATCACATGTTGCGCTGTCGTTGGTGAGACCTGGGTAAATCGATTCGCACTGGGCGCGGCGATGGGTCGTCCTGCTGCACGGAGTAGTGCCAATGCGACCGGATGATTGGGAATGCGAATTGCAATCGCATCCAGTCCGGCTGTGGCGATGTCGGGGACGATCTTTGAGCGCGGCAACACGAGTGTGAGTGGTCCGGGCCAGAAGACGTCGGCCAGCAGTGTGGCATCGGGTGACCAGACAGAGACAAGTGCGTGCGCATCCGCGACGGTCGCGACGTGGGCGATGACCGGATTCCAGGCAGGTCTCCCCTTTGCCTCGTAGATGCGCGCCACAGCGTTGGCGTCGAGTGCATTTGCGCCGAGCCCGTATACGGTTTCGGTGGGGAATGCGACCAGACCGCCCGCACGCAGTACGCGCGCGGCATGCGCGATCACGACTGGATCGGGGTGAAACGGGTCTATCTTCAGCAGTTCCACGGTGCACCGTTCACTGACGCCGCTCGATGGCGCGACGTGCGATCCCGTCGACCAACGATGGCGAAATGAGCTTGAGCATGCGCCCAATCTTTCCGCGCCAGGTCATGACCAGATCACGATCCCGTCGCGCGACCGCACCAAGAATTTGTCTACAGCATTTATCGGTCTTCATGGTTTCGACCGAGGTGCGTTGGTATGCGCGCTCGCCGAATGGCGTGCCGTCGGGGGACAGTGCTCGTTGGTTGATTTCGGAGAAGACGAAGCCGGGATAGATCACCGTGACTGCGACGCCGCTGTCGCGCAGTTCGATGCGGAGCGAGTCGAAGAAACCGGCCATGGCGTGTTTTGTTGCGGCGTAGGCGGTGCGCTTCGGGACGCCCGTGAGTCCGGTGAGGCTCGAGATTGCCACAACTCCCCCTTTTGATTTCTTCAAAAATGGGAGTGCGTACGCCGTACACCAGACGCTTCCGAGAAAATTCACGCGCATCAGCCGCTCGAAGATCGTGAGGTCGGTGATTGCGTCGAACAATCCGCTGGATCCAAGGCCTGCGTTATTGACCAGAAGATCAATCGTGCCGAAGTGGGCGACGGTGCGCTCGACGAGTGCCTTGCAGGCAGCTTCATCACTGACATCGGTGGCGACCACCAGTGATTCGCCGCCGAGTGTTCGACATTCAGCAGCGACTGTCTCGAGACGCGGGATATCGCGTGCCGCGAGCACCAGCCGAGCACCGGCCGCGGCAAATTGGCGGGCCAGTTCGGCGCCGATTCCGCTCGATGCGCCGGTCACGATGATCACTTGCCCAGCGAAGCGTGAGTCGGTCATTGCTGTCTCTCCCGTACATAACGGTACATTGCGTGCATGGCCGCGTCCTTCGGAATCTTTGTGCTGGCAGAGCTCCCCGGCGAGGCAGGCGCGCTGGTGCGCGAAATCCAGCAGAGGTACGATCCCAAGTTGGCGCGTCTTACGCCGCCGCACATCACCCTGGTGGGATCTTCGGGGGTGGGGTCGATCCCAACGGATACGCCGGTGAGTCGGATCAGGGAGGCGCTCGAGCCGATTGCGGCGACGACGGAACCGATGTCGCTCAAGTTCGGAGCACCGCACCGCTTCATGCAGACAGAGATTGTGTCGCTCCCGCTCAATGTGCACGGGCCGCTCAGAACGTTGCACGAGCGGATCGCCCGGAGCGGGTTGCCATTCCGACCGGCACGATTCATGTTCTCGCCGCACTGCACGCTGAGCTTTTATCCGACGCTGACACTCACAAACGAGCGCGAAATGCTGGCGTTACGGGTGGACGCGCCGTGCATCGTCGAACGGCTGCAGGTATACCTGACGAGGGATCCGCAGCCGTCGAGGATGTTGTTTGAGTTGGGACTCGGGAATTCGGTGCAGGGACAAGAGCGGGCGCCGAAAGCGGGCGGCTGAGCAGGCACCAACTCCCCAGTCCCCCTACGCCGCCTCAGGCCTGATCTTCAGATACGCGTTCGTGTTTTGCTTCAACTGCAGAATGGCCGAGGCCACAAGCTCGTATTCGAAGTGCAGGTCGTTGAGCGTTTCCGAGCTGTGCTGCGTGAGCTGTCTCGAGGCTTTTTCGGCGATGGAGTGCCGTCGGAGGTACTCGCGGGACGAAAGCCACATCGCGTTCGCCTTCTGACGCAGATCGGCATCGTCGGACGCCGGGACCTTGGCGCAGATCTTTTCGAATTCGCGTACGCATTCAGCGAGCGCGAGATCGCAGGTGTCGACGAGGGCGTGAGCGGCTTCGAGTTCAGGCTGTGCGACGTCCAGCTTCATCAGGTGCGCCAACCGCTCGTGCTGACGGCAGGTTTCGGCGGCGGTTCTGCTCAGTGAATCGGCGGTGGCGATCGGACTGCGGACGTCGAGCGCTTGCGCGTCGTCCATGATTTTTGCGTTCGCCGCGGTACGTGTTGGAGCCATGTGCGATGAACTGGAATGTCGTCAAACGATGTCGACGACGCCGGGTTGAGCACCGAGTGGAGACGCGGCGCAGCGGTACCTGGCTGTGATCTAGCGGGAGCACACATGGGAACGGTAGTGGGAGGCGGGAACTGGGACTGGCGCGGCGGCAGCTTGGAGCCTCAAACCCACTGCGCAGCACGTTTCGTCGAAATGCGGAGGTGGGTGGTGGCTGTGGTGGGTTTTGAGTTTGAGTTTCGGGTTTCCAGCGGCGACGTTTGCATTCGATCCTCCGGTCCCCAGACCCCAAACCCCAAACCCCAAGTCGCATGCAATTCACCCACTTGCTCATCTCGACTACCGCAGCCGGTGTCCGTACGATCACGCTCAATCGGCCAGAGCGGCTCAATGCGGTGAACCCGGTTCTGGCCGACGAGCTGCCGGCGGCGATCGCCGAGGCGGCCCGCGACGACGCGGTGCGTGTGGTGGTGATTACCGGGGCGGGGCGGGGCTTCTGCGCGGGGCTTGATCTCGCGGATCGAGGCGAGGCGTCAGCGGCGGGGCGTACGGAGCGACTGGACCCGTACTACTGGGTTGGCAGATGGGTGCAGGCGATCACGGGGTGCGAAAAGCCGATCATCGCCGCGATCAACGGCGCAGCGGCTGGCGCGGGGTTCGGGCTGGCGTTGGCGTGCGATCTTCGCCTGGTGTCGGCGAGCGCCAAGTGTACGGCCGGATATGTACGCCGGGGACTGTCGCCCGACGCAGCGGTGACGTGGTTTTTGCCGCGCCTCATCGGCCATGGTCGCGCGGTGGACATCGTTTTCACCGGCCGCGACATCATGTCTGACGAGGCCGAGCGCATCGGGCTCGCGACGGCGGTGTATGCGGACGACGCGTTTGCCGCGAGCGTCGAGGGGTATTCGGCCAAGCTTGCGGCGGGGCCGCCAATCGCCATGGCGCTCACGAAGCGACTGATGCTGGCGAGCGCCGATGCTTCGCTCGACGCGCAGTTGCGGGAAGAGCTGACACACATCAAGACTTGCTTTGCGACGGCCGATGTGCGGGAGGCGCTGGCGGCGTTCGGGGAAAAACGGCTGCCGGTGTTTCGGGGGGAGTAGGGATTGAAGCGCCGTTCTTGTTTTCGTTCTCAGAATCTGAGCGAAAGACAACTCAATCCTCCGTCCATCTTGCCGTACTCACTCATGTCGATAATTTCGATTGTGTAGCCGAGTGAACGGAGCAGCGCGTGCGTTTTCGGATAGCCGTCTGCCACGAAGATGACGTCGTTCACGCGCACGCAGTTGGCCGCGTACTCTTCTCCCGCCGGCACGCGCACGAGATCGTAATTGCGGAACGCCGCGTGCGACGCGAGGGCATCGATGACGATGAGACAGTCTTCGTCCAGCGCACAAACTCCGCTCTTGAGATGGAGAATGTCAGGCACTTCGCGAATGTCGACAGTCGATGCGGTGCACCCGTGAGTGGCAAGCCACTCGGCAAGCTGACGCGCGCCATCGGCGTTGGTGCGGTGTGAAATGCCAATGAAAAAATGACGGCCCGCATCGCACACATCACCCGCGTCAAGTGTGCCGTTCGGGAGAATGCGTGGCACTTCGGGCGGAAAGAATTGGGTGATGCTGTCGCGAATCGCATCCACTTCACCCGCGCGACTTGCGGCACCAGGGCGGGTGAGTATTGCGCCTTCGTTGGGCAGAATCAGCACCGTGTCTTCGACAAATGTCGAATCGGGAAAGCGATCGTCGGCGGCAAGCGTGAACAGCTCGCAGCCGTTGCGAACGAGCGCCGCGCAGTAGTCCGCGTGTTGCTGCAGCGCACGATCGATATCAGGGAGCCCAAGATCGACCGTCGTGAGGCCGTCGGCGAAGTTGCGTGCAGGCGGACGCACGATGGCACGAGTGAAGCGGGAGAACATGATCTAGCTCTTGGAATGTGATTCCAAAGCATTGCTGCTTTGCACGAAAGAAGTCGTGCAATTTGAAGAGGTGCATCGAATTTTGGTCACGGCTTTTTGGGTTGCACGTCGTAAATCGTCGTCGCCTTCGTGTTCTGTTGCAACGCGTCGTCGTTGACCCAGTAGTACGGGCCGAACGGTACCGCTTTCGGCCAGACCTGATCGAGACTCATCGCATCGTACATCGTACCTCCCTTCACCACCCACTTGATGTCGGTAGTGTTCCTGATGTTGTCGAGTGGATTCGTGTTGAGAATCAGGAAGTCTGCGAGCTTGCCAACCTCGATCGAACCCAGGTCCTTGTCGGCGCCCAGAAACTTTGCGCCGTGCAGCGACGCGACTTCGAGGGCGCCCATGTTGCCCAGTGCGCTCGCACCCATCCACAGCTCCCAGTGCGGCGCAATGCCATGTTGCTCACCGTGAGAGCCGAGCGCGCCGTACCCGCCTTCCTTGATGATGTCGGCCATCGCCTGGGCGATGAGCGGAAAGCTGTAGTCGGTTTCGGGGCGCAGGGTGCGCACGCGTAACTGCGGCACGAGCGCTCGCCACGGAAACCACCGACGCTGCTTCGGATCCTTCCACCAATCGCTCGACTGGAAGAAGTATTCGATATTCCACGCCTGCGGACCGGCGACCACCAGCGTCGGTGAATAGGTCGCCTTGGCCTGGCCGAGAAATTTTGCACCGTCGGAGTACATCGGCACTTCGCTGAATGGATGCTCCCAGCCGGTCTGCCCATCCATGATCATCGCCAAGTCCTCGAAGAAATCGCTTCCTTCCGAGGTGACGTTGATACCGATCTTACGGCTTGCTTCGGCAATCCACTGACGTTGTTCGCGCCGTGGTTGGGCATACTGCTTGATTTGTGTCGCGCCCCAATCGTTCATGCGACGAACCACTGCCTGCGCGGTCGCGAGATTGGTGATCTCGTTGGTGCGTGAGCCGTCACCGGCGCTGACGTTGTCACCAGTGCTGAAGGTGCGCGGCCCGATCATCTCACCGGCTTCGATCAGCTCGGCCGTCGGAAAAACGTTCTGGCTCCACGTGCTGACGTCCATCGTGGTTGTGACACCATACGCAAGATAGATCGCCTGCTCGAAATCATGCGGCGGTCGCATGCCGCGCCATTCGCGATAGTGGTGCGAGTGCATGTCGACAAAACCGGGAACGATCGTCTTCCCGCTCGCATCTACCACGCGGTCTGCACCCGACGTCGAACACTGTCCGACGCAGGTGATACGGCTACCCTTCACGACGATCGTGCCGCCGTCGATCACCTTTTTGTTGTCGAGTGTGATCAGACGTGCGTTGGTGATGGCAATCGTACCAGCCGGGATCGCGCGCGGCGCACTCACACGCAGCGTGATTGTGTCCGCCCCCTTTGTATCTACGTGGTACACGAAGAAGCGATTGCCGCTCCCCCACTCGAGCGTGTTCCGATCACGCCAGCGCGGGAATATTCCGCCATCGCGTGAAAGCTGCGTGACGGGGAACGCGCCGCGCCGCTTTTCAATCGGGAGTGGATTGGCACCAACCCCGCTCCATGCCAACGTCGTCAGATACACATTGTCACCTTCCTGAAACGCGATGTACTGCCCATCAGGACTCGGCACCATTTCATCGGCAGCAGGGAAGGTGACATGTGTCTGTCGATCGGTCCCGTCAGCTTTCACACTGACCAGCGCGGTGCCACCACGGCCACCGGGCGCGCCACCAGCTGTCGGGGTTCCGGCGCGTTCGTCAGGATAAAAAAGTCGACCTTCAGGTCCGAAGCTTGGACGCAACATCTGACGACGCGCTTCGCTGCCCACCGACACCCCGGTGGGACGCGGAATCGTCGTGATCACAACACCGGTATCGTTGCCGGCCGTGGCATACCGAACCAGATCGTACCACGTGTTGTGCGTGAGCGTGCGACCACGCGCCGT
>JAYUWD010000261.1:0-4915 GCA_043753735.1 Gemmatimonadaceae bacterium | reverse complement strand
GCCGTCTCGCTGTTCTGCGGCGTGAGCGAACTCACGACGACAACGGGAATCGGGAAGTGCCGCATCAGCTTGGACAGGAACGACAGTCCGTCCATGCGTGGCATCTCGATGTCGAGCGTGATCACATCGGGGCGCAGCTGAACGATGCGTTCGCGTGCCACATACGGATCCGTTGCCGTGCCGACCACTTCGATATCGGGGTGTTTCGACAGTGCGTCGGAGAGAATACGCCGCACGAGTGCGGAGTCGTCCACGATCAACACGCGAACGACACCCGGCTTGCGCACGATGGGCGTCGGTGCGGCTGCAAGCGGACGAGCGGACGCGCTCACGCGACGGTCGCGTGTACGAGAACGGTGCCAAACACGTACAACGTCGACAAAACGCGACCGTCTTCGACGCCGAACTGCACCTGTGCGGAGGGCGCGTCGTTGTCGCGCGATGCGGATTCCCCCGCGTCATGTATACGAGGCGCATTGAGATGAAATACTGCTTCTGCGCCCGCGATGGCTGGCAGCACGTTGCCGCAGATCACGTTGGCGATTTCTCCCAGTGCATCACGCTGCAGCGGAGACGCACGACGGCCAGCTTCACCGAGCATGTTGGACGCGATTACGGGGAGAACGCAGGCACTGGCGCTGAGTACCAAACGTCCCGCGAATGGCCCGCGGAAGTCGACTGATACCGTTACATCGAGCGGCGCGACCGTCTGTTCCGGCGACAGCTCTTGTTCCGGAAAGAGAAGCGCCAGCTCCTCAAAAGTCGCCGCTGTCGTCTGCGACAGCGACAGGTCCATAGTACTCGGCATCGGAAACTCCCGTGACACGTATGATGGTATCGCGCAGTGTTTCTGGCGCGAACGGCTTGTGAACGATTGCGGCTCCCAGCTCGTGGAGCGCGGCGAGACGGGTTTCGCTTCCTTCAGTGGACACGACGATGACCGGCAGCGTTGCAGTTTCCGGGGAGGCGCGCAGCCGTCGCAGCATCTCTTCGCCATTCATCACTGGCATGTTGATATCGAGCAGCAGCAGATCCACCCACTGATCCTGGAGCACGAAGAGCCCTTCCTCGCCGTTGCCGGCCTCGTGGACCGTGCCCAGTGGAAGGCCGCTCATCTTGAGTGTTCGAACGATCATCTGTCGCATGACAGCACTGTCGTCCACCACGAGAACGTTGAAGGCCATGTTGGTTTCCGTGTGCTGCGGTTAAAGCGTGCTTTCCACACCACTGATTTTCAGGGTGACATCGCCGGTTGCGACATCGACCCACATCGTGCGAGACATTTGAATCCCGCCCGTATCGTTGGCATGCACGAGCACGCCGTTCTTCCACAACAGTCTTCTGAGTGCAATCATGTTGCGCTTGCCGATCTGGAAACAATCTCCTTGTTCCGATGCACCAGCGTGGGCACCGCCCGCGACCTTGATGATCATGCGCTCCTTTTTTGCGCCCAGCTTGTAGCACTCCTTGAACAGGATTGGCACGCCACTATCGACGAACATGGCCGGCTTGTTCTGCATTTTTTGCGCATCGATAGTGCCAGTCGGCAACATCACATGCAGCATGCCGGCAACGCACGCTACAGGATCGTAGATCACGATGCCGAGACAACTTCCGAGCGCGTAGGTTATAAGGCGCTCGCCGACGGTCGCCGATACTTTCATGTCCGCGACGCCCACCACGCGGTCGATGGGCCGGCTTCGCGCAATCGTCACCACGCCTACTTCACGTACACGGCAGGTTGCACGTACCGAAAACGGTGCGTGAGACCCGTAAGACTTTCACTGTGTCCGACAAAGAGGTGCCCGCCCGGACGGAGCAAGGCCCAGAACCGCTCGATCAGCTTCTGCTGTGTGGCTTTCTCAAAGTAGATCATGACGTTTCGGCAAAGGATCGCGTCGAACGGCCCTTGCATTGGCCAATGTTCCATCAGATTCAGCTTGGCAAACTGCACCAGCGTGCGCAGCGCCGCTCCCGCATCGGACACTTCGCGCC
Organism: Gemmatimonadaceae bacterium; assembly: GCA_043753735.1. Lineage (GTDB taxonomy): Bacteria > Gemmatimonadota > Gemmatimonadetes > Gemmatimonadales > Gemmatimonadaceae > Gemmatimonas. Next base: position 2,920 of record JAYUWD010000261.1, on the reverse strand, counting down.
CGCTTGCATCGTGTTTCGTGGACCAGTACTTGGTGAGCCATGGCGACGGAACGTCGGACATTGTTTCTGCGGGATACTGCCCCGCTCTGGCCTGCGCCAACACACGGTGACTGATATCGGTCGCGAGAATTTTCACGCGCCGTGATGTGTCGGCGCCGTACGCATCATGGAGCAGCATGGCGAGTGTATACGGTTCCTCGCCGGTCGAACAGCCCGCACTCCAGATACGAACCGATCCCCTCAGATCAGGCAGCACGTTGTCGCGCAGAAAATCAAAGTGCGAAACCTCTCGCAAGAAACTTGTCTTGTTCGTCGTCAACGCGTCGATCATCTCGGCGAATTCGGTGCGACTCCGCTCCGACTGCACCAACGACAGATACGCATCGAAATCCGGCAGCCCCAGTGTGCGCAGCCGCTTGGCGAGGCGCGCACGCACCAGCCCTTCTTTTCCTTCGCGCATCCGGATTCCGCAATGCTCGTAGAGCATGGCGGTGATGCGCGTGAAGTGTCCTGCAGTCAGTTCACACTCGGCGAACATCCCGCCTTGTGTGTTGGTCGGCGGCATGAGGTGCGTCTTTCCGCAACTCAGCCGGCGTGCGACTGAGCGAGTTCCAACGCTTCGAGCTCGCTCGTCTTCAGCACCTTGTCGATATCGAGCAACAACTTCACGCGGCCGTTCTGCTTGCCGATGCCAAGGAGAAACTCGGTGTGAATGCCAGCGCCGAAGCTGGGCGCATCTTCGATGTCCGCTTCGGGAATGGCCACGACTTCGCTGACGCGATCGACCACGATACCGGTCTGAACGCCCTTCATCTGCACCACGATGATGCAGCTGTCGTCATGGCCTTCGAGATCCATGCGCAATTTCTTTCGCAGATCCGTGATCGGAATGACCTTGCCACGGAGATTGATGACCCCACGAACAAATTCGGGCATGCGTGGCACGCGCGTGATCGGCTGCATGCCGATGATCTCGCTGACCTTGAGAATCTCGAGCCCGTACTCCTCGCCTGCGAGGAAGAACGTGAGATACTTTCCGGCGCGAGAGGCAGTGGAGACGGCGGTCGAACTTTCAGTGTGCGCGCTCATGGCTCGCTCGGCATGGATTGATGGCGGTCGCCGGACGCTATCGTCGCGGCAGAACAGATTCGATGTCCCATCGGCGGGACATCGTCAGATTGCAAGCTTATGCGGCAACGTCCTGATGACGGTCGCGATCACGCTTGAGTGGTGCAACTTCGTCGCTTTGTGCGAGTGCGACAGTCTCGTTCACATCGAGGATCAGTCCGACGCGACCATCGCCAAGGATCGCACCGCCGCTCACACCAGGCACCTTGCCGAGTGCAGCGCCGAGCGTTTTCGCGACAACCTGCTGCTGACCGAGCAGTTCGTCGACGAGCAGTGCGGTGCGACGATTGCCGTCGCCGACGATCATCAGCAGCCCTTCGAGCGGACTTTGCACGGCATCCTGCACGTCGAACAGGCGATGCAGACGCACGATCGGCATCAGCTCTCCGCGCAACAGCACGACTTCGCCATGTCCGACGACCGTCGACAACATTGACGGCTCCGGGCGGAAGCTCATGTGGATGTGTGTGAGTGGGACGATGAACCGTTCCTGCCCGACCCGCACGAGCATACCGTCGGTGACGGCGAGCGTGAGCGGGAGGCGAATTGCGAATGTTGTTCCCTTGCCCGGTGTCGATGTGATATCGATGCGACCACGGATTGATTCGAGGTTGCGTCGTACAACGTCCATGCCGACGCCGCGTCCGGAAATGTCGGTGATCTTTTCTGCGGTCGAGAAGCCGGGCGCGAAGATCAGCGAGAAGACATCGCTGTCGGTCATGCCCTTGTCGGACTCGATGAGTCCTTTCTCGATTGCCTTGTTGACAAGCTTTTCGCGATAGAGGCCGCGGCCGTCGTCGATCAATTCGACGACGACATTCCCTGATGCGTGATACGCGGACAGACGCACCGTGCCCGTGTTGGTCTTGCCGGCTGCGGCGCGATCGGCTGGCGGCTCGACACCGTGATCGACCGCGTTGCGCACCATATGCACCAATGGATCACCAAGAATGTCCACGAGCGTGCGGTCAATTTCGACATCTTCGCCCTCGGTCACGAACTGCACCGCCTTGCCAGCCTTCACCGCTGTGTCGCGCACCACCCGCGCCAGCTTCTGGAACGTCGCACGCAACGGCACCATGCGCATCGACATGCTGAGGTCCTGCAGCTCGCGAACGATCTTGCCCGAATGGGTGACCTTGCGCAGCAGTTCGTGCGACTTGCCCGTACCAAACAGTTCGTCGCCGGCGATCATCGATTGCGCGATCACGAGTTCGCCAACCATGTCGATGAGTCGGTCGAGACGATCGGTACGCACACGGATGGTTGCGTCGGTATTCGCGTCGCCCCGCGCCTGGCGCGCCGCAGTGGCCGCGATGGCTGCGGCCGACGAAGGGGCAGCGCCGGCTGACGCATTGGAACCAGAGGATATGGGCGAGATGTCTGGACGGACATTCGCGCTTGCTTCTTCGACTGCGGTCGCGGGAGTTACACCGTTGGCGTGCAATGCCGGATCGTATGCGGCGAGCGCATCGAGCAACTCGTGATAGCCGGCCGGCAGTGGAATTTTTCCGTCGGTGGCGAGTGCTGTCACGACTGCTTGGAGCAGCGCGCTGAGCATGTCGACCGATCGAAGCGACAGATCGGCACAACCACGAGCGTAGCTGATCTCTTTCTCGCGCACTCGGCTCAACAACGACTCGGCTTCGTGCGCGAATGCTGCGATGCGTGCGAGCCCCAAAAACGCTGACGTTCCCTTGACTGTGTGGAACGCGCGGAAGACCGTATTCAGCGCTTCGTCGTCGGTCGGATTGTCCTCGAGGCTCAGCAGGGCCGCTTCCGACGCCGCTAC
>JAYUWD010000260.1:0-4917 GCA_043753735.1 Gemmatimonadaceae bacterium | reverse complement strand
TCACCGACGATCAGGTGAAGAAGCTGGAAGCGCTGCGCAATGCACCGCGTCCGAAGCACAACGAAGCCGAACTGCTTCGTGCACGCGCCGACATGGTCGAAGCGATGGAGGGCGACGGCGATCTCGTCAAAGCGCGCGCAGCGATGGACAAGATGAGTGGGCTGCGCAACAACGAGCAGATTGCACGCATCAAGGAACGGCAAGATGTTCGCAACGTCCTCACTGCAGTGCAGAAGACCAGGCTCGACAACATGCGTGGCGCGATGCGCGGCATGAGGGCTGAGCGGATGCGCGGAACAATGCGCGACGGCAGGAAGTCACGCATGCAGCAGCCGATGCGTGGTGCGCGTGACCGACGGGGTCCGGGTATGGAGGGCAGCATGCCTGACCGCATGCGGATGGGCCCGGGTATGGGACGGGGGCAGGTCTTCACGCCCGGAGGTCGGCGCGGTCGAGGCGTCGAACAAGACGTGCAGATCGACACGTGGTCGCCGGTGCTGCCGTTGGATTCGCTCAACAGCCGGTAAGCAAATCGACTGAGCTGCTGCTATAGGGGCGCAATCCGCGGTTGAGCCAGCGCTTACCGTGATACCCTGAGCGTTGCGGTTTCCCAGCAACCGTGTGCGGATGTACCTGCCGACACGGTTGCACCGCACGACGGCGAGCCCACTGCAGTCTCCACCCCGGTGACGACAGTTAACGTGCGATCGCGACCGCGGCAATAAGACGGATTAGCGCATCGACATCGCGCAGGTCGAGCACTTCGCCCGGCGAGTGCGAATAGCGGCCCGGCCACGACAGCCCGACGTTGGGCGCCCCGAATGGCGCGATCGACGACCCGTCTGTCGACCCGTGCGTGGTGCCGACCTGGATCGGAATGCCATTCGTTTTCGCGATGCGCAAAATACGATCCCGCTCTGCCGGCGGAACCATCGAACCGTCATCAAGTCCGCGCAGCACCGCGCCTTGGCCGAGGGGTGCAAAGGCAAACATCGGCTGCTCGAGCGGTGTGTCCGACGAAACGAACGTGTCGATGCTGTACACGCGCAGCAGTCCTCGGCCATGCTCCGCGCCAAACGCACTCGCGCCAAACAAACCGCCTTCTTCGCGAGTGGACCAGACAAAAATCACGCGGTGATTGAGCGTCTTGGGATCAATGCGCTGCATCGCCAGCAGCAACGCGGTAGAACCCGTGCGATCGTCGCTGCCACGGCCCGTCACACGCGTGCCCGCCAGCCGTGTTGCGCGCTTGTATGCTGTGACGCCCATCCCCACATGCACGCCGCGCGCGACGAGCCCCGCGGAGTCGGTGCCAAACCATGCCGTGTTTGCCGCAATCGGTTTTGTACGCGCCGAATCGCGGGGCACGAATGCACCGCGCAACGAGGGCGACACGTTGCCACTCGCATCGCGATCGAAGTGCAGCAGCGCCGGCTGTCCTTCCCACGCCGTCGCGACAACGCCACCACGTCGGCCAAGTCGCACCGTGCCGTCCGCGGCAATGCCTTCGACCTCGAACGACACCTCGTCCATATGCGCAATGAACGCGACGGAATCCCGCTCCGGGCCAATGCCCACAATCAGGTTGCCCGCGGTGTCAGTGACCGCCACCGCCTTCGCCCACGCGGGCAATAACGCCATGATCGCATCGCGCACGCGAAATTCATGGCCCGGCACGCCCGGCAGGTCGGCGATCTGCAAAAAAGTGCGCTCGGCATCTTCATGCCTGTCGCGCCGTGCCACTCGCGCGCGCACCGTGTCCGCAGGCGGCGTGATCCAGCTGTCGTAACTGGTGTCGGCACCCGCGGCACGAAGCGCCGCAGTGAACAGGGTCTGCGCATCATTGGCGTGAATCGATTCCACGAGCGACCCCGCAAATCGCACCCGCGGGCTGATGATGCGCACGCTGTCGCTTTTGACCACGCGACCGAGTCCTGCTTTTCGCTGGGTGCCAAGTCGCGATGCCGCCACCATTGACGACGCGCCGGTGGAGCGTCCTTCGTCGAGAATCGTGATCTGATCGACCGGGCCCCATCGCGCGATCACGGCGCCAAGTCCCACCCAACCGAAGCTGCGCTGCGACGACAACACAAAAATCGTCTGCCCAGATACGACGCGCGCCGACGCGGCAGACGCAACGGCCGCGCACCCCGCGCGAGCGCCAGCACCGGGGCCAGCCGCGTACCCTTCGTACGTCCACATCGGACGATCGGCCACGACGGGATCGAGTAACGCAACGCCCAGCGACTCAGCCTGCGCGCGCGTCTGCACGCCAAGGTCGACCCACAGCTGATCGACGCCAACGATTGCCGTGTCACCGCGATGCTGTCGCGCGAAGTGTCCGTTGGCGACGCCGACAACAGCGGGCACATCGCCACCGCGCGTCAGAATGCGAAGCTGCTGCGCTTCGTGAAACTGATCCCACAACACATGCGACGGCGTGCCGGTGTGATGCAGCCGTACGTAACCGTCACTGGTGATCTGGCTGACGACAAACTCCGGCACGTCCATCGCGCAGGCGACGACACGTCGTGGTGAGCCGACACCCACACGCCGAATCAGGTTGCCGAACCCGTCGGCCGTCCACTGCGGCAACGTGGTGCGCAGCGCCGCAATCGCCCGCGACTCGCCCCCCGGCGGCGCGTCGAGGTGCAACCAAGCCGCCACCGTCGACGCCACCGCGTCATCACGGGATGCACTCTGCCCCTGCCCGCTGGCTGGTGCCGCGATCGCGGCCAAACCCATCAAAACCGCGATCGTGGCGCGCATAACCGCTTTACTGCTCGTCGGCGCTGGGGCCGTACATGCCCGGCATCGGGACATCGAGCATACGCAGATAAATCGAAAGCTGCGCGCGATGATGAATCATGTGGCTGATCACCATGCTGCGGATCATCGCAACGCGGGGCATCGCCATCAACACCGTATCGCCGTTGCGCAGGGTCCACGTTTCCATCAACTGCTCGTCAGTGGTCTTGCCGAGCGCTTCCCGGAGCTTGATCAGCCGCTCGTCGAATTGCTGCAGGAAACCGGCGGTCGTCGTGGGTACCACTTGCGGCGGGAACGGAGTGGCAAAGTCGAGTTCCGCACTTTCAAGAATGACGGAACCCCACTCCGGAAAATCGGTGAGGTGGTTGGCGAGCTTGCGCAACGGCCAAGACTTGGGGTGCGGTGAGAAGTCGAGTTTGGCCTCGGGGACGCGCTCGAGCATGCGGCGCGTGTTCGTCATCTCGTGTGCAAGATCGGCGAGGGCGGATTGGGCAATCATGGACATGAAGGGAGGGGAGAAAGTGGGGAGTGACGGAAACTCGGCACGCCAAGCTTCAACGTCGGCAGGCGTATCGAGATCGAACATACCCCGAAGGAGCGGTACCGAAAGTGTCCGCGGTTCGGCCAACAGTGGCTTCGCACCCCGATCGCTTGTCAGCGCTTCAAGCCAAGGCCAATCGGTCCTCGGGAGAACAGCAGGAATTCCGCGCATCATTGCAGCATCATCAACGCTTTCACGCGCCATATACCGCGATGCGCAACGGATTGTCCCGAATCGCGACGTTTCGATCAGCGCGCGTAGGTGATCACTGCCGACTGTCGGCATGTCGCACGCAACGATCAAAATCCCCGCAACGTCTGCCGCAGCCGGATTGTGCGCGATTGCGCCAACGCCGCACGCGATGGACCGGCCCATCCCATCGGCGAATGCGGCGTTCGGCACCACTCGCACGGGCAAATCGCTGACGAGTAGAGCCACTCGCTCGGATTCGGCCCCGGTCACCACGACGATCGGCGCGCACCCCGCGTCGATCAACTGGTGCGCAGCACGCCGTACCAGTGCGATCCCATGCTCGTCGAGCAGGAGCTGCTTGGGTGTACCGAGTCGGCGCGATGAACCCGCCGCCAGCAGGACCGCCGCAACGCGTTGCACGATCATCGCTAGTGTTGCGGGATCGGCGTCGGTGTGCGCGTGTGGATCGGGCTCTCCCGCTCGCGCAGGAAACCGCCCGGACGTCCGTGCATCACCGCTTCGATTTCGGCGACCGCAGCAAGTGCAATCGATTCCGGCGTCTCTCCGCCAAGATCAAGTCCGATCGGCGCATGCAGCGCACGAGTTGTTGGCGACCACGTGTCGATGATTGGAGCCAGCGCTTCAATCAACCGCGCCGCGCGCTGGCGCGATCCAAGCACGCCAAGGTAGCCAACGGGGAGAGGAAGGAGTGCCGTGAGCCACGCCTGGTCCACGTCATAGATGTGCGTCAGCAATGCGACGGCGGTGCGCGCATCGTGTGTGACGAATGACGCACCCTCATCGGGCCGCGCGCAAACAACTCGAACGCCCTCCGGAACCACCAGTGCATCGAGCAATGCTTGCCGATGATCGATCACTGTGACCTCCCACCCCAGCGTCGTGGCGATGCGCGCACAGGCCTCCGCGCCGCGACCGGCGCCCACGACAAAGAGCGAGACTGCCGCCATCAGCGGTTCCACGAAATAGCGCTCGGCGCTGACCGCGGCATCATAACGCTCGCATTCAGCGGTGGCCGTCCGCTGCGCGATGTCGGCGACGCGCGAAGCACGAAGCCGATCAAACGCACTTGCAACACGCCCAACCATCGTCCATTCGCCGCTCACGGCATTCCCTCGAAGCAGCGCGATCGTGCCAAGTGTCGTGCCGGTGCCTACGATCGTGAGCAGCGCGCCACCCTCACGCGCAAATCGGATATCTGCGGCGTCGGCGAGCCACTGACCGTCGCCGAGTGGCTCGAGAAGAATGTGTGCAATACCGTCGCAGGCACTGCCAAAGCCCCAGATCGTTTCGAGGTCGGCGCGCAAATCGTAACGGAGCGCGATCGCGCGCCCCGCGTTGCACACGTCGGCTGCGCGAGCAGCCACGTCTCCTTCAAGACATCCACCACTGATCGC
>JAYUWD010000259.1:0-4918 GCA_043753735.1 Gemmatimonadaceae bacterium | reverse complement strand
AGGTATCGGTGGTTTGGATTTCGTCGCCGAGATTGCCGGAGGAAATGGCGTAGGCGTCGATCGATCCAGAGAACGATTGGGTGAAGTCCTGCATCGCGCCGTTGCGCAGCGTCGTTGCGCCGAGGCTGCCGCCGAGCACGTCTGCGGAGATGACATCGGGCGTGCCGACGTTGAGGATATCGCTGTTACAGCTGGCCAAAGTGATGGCCGCCGCGAGTGCACTGGCGGGGCGAAGGACCCGGCGAGCGCTGATCAAGAAGCTCATGTCGGGGCGCCTTAAAAGGAGAAGTTCATACGGAGCGTGATGATGCGGAGCGGTGGCGTGGAGAAATATTCCTCGTTGCCTCGCGCGTCGTTGTTGGACTGCGCGGCCTCCGGGTCAACACCGCTGTACTTGGTCCACAGGGCGAGGTTGCGGCCGGTCGCGACAACGTTCCACCGTGAGGCGCGCACACGGTTGGCCCATTTTGTGGGGAGTTCGTAGGAGACGGACAATTCGCGCCAGCGGGTGAAGGCGCCGTCTTCAAACATGCCCGTGTACACGGCCTGCGAGGTGGAGAGCGCCGCCGCCTGCATCTGCAATGGCGCACTGGCGTCGTACCGGCCTCGGCACGAAACGCCGTTCATGCACTGGTGGCGCAGCGTGTTGTTGAACTTTTTGAAGTCCCACTTGCGATCGAACTGCGATGAAATCCGAAGCTTGTGATTGAGCAGCTCGATGGTCGGCGTGAACGCAAACTCGCGCCGCGGCAGAGTCGAACCCTGGTATATGGCGGTATCGCTGTAGGTGATCTCATTGAGGACGATGATGCCATCCCCATTCGCATCCTTGTACGTGTAGCTCTTGTCCCACAGGCCGAAGAGCGGATAACCGGGTCGATTCTGCTGCGTGTTGCGGTTGCCGCTGGCGATTGGACTGATGCCCTCGCCCAAAACCAGCATCTTGTTGTTCACGGTCGACCCCGTGAGTGTGAAGTCGATGCCCAACTGACGGGTATCGATCACTTTCTGATTCCAGCTCAGCTCGACGCCCTTGTTCTGAATTTTTCCGACGTTGACGAACTGCGTGGTGAGACCCGACAGCGAGGGCGCGATCAGTCGCGAGATGAGAGCGTCGGTAGTGGTTTTATTGTAGTTCGTCAGTTCGACGTTTGTCTTGCCGCTGAACATGGCCAGATCGAAACCGAACTCCGTTTCCGCAGAGAACTCGGGGCGGAGCGACAGGTTGCCGAGTGAGCCAAGCGAGGCGCCAGGCGCGTCTCCGGTGGCCAGCGTGGTTGCGTTGGCGTTGTAGAAGCGAACGGCCGCCGTGGGACCGGGAATCTGTCCGGAAGCACCGTACGTGCCGCGCAGGCGCAGGCTTGTGATCCAGTCGGGGCGGTGAAAGAACGCTTGGTCTGACACCAGCCACGAGGCACCGAACTTCGGATAGAACACCGCGCTGAAGTTCTTGCCGAATGCATTTGCCGCGTCTCGGCGCACACCGGCGGTGAGGTACAGCTTTTCGTTCACCGAGAAGAGCTGCTCGACGTAGTAGCCAAGCGTGCGGCGCTCATTGTACGTCTGCGTGCTGGAGCGTGTGGCCGCGGCCGACACCGTCACTCCGCCTGGCGGCAAGCCGCCTACGCCGGTCGCGCTCGTGGCGCCGTTCGCCGCACGAATGTACTGCATGCCGACGGAGGTCTTCGAGTTGAGCCACGAAAGGAGCTGAAAAGTACCCGTCGCTCCCAGATCGCTCGTCTGCTGGTTGATATCGTTCCGCAGACTCGTCACTTCGCCCAAGCGTACGCTTGGCGTGCCCGTGTTGGGCCCCTCACCAACTTTCGACAAATACAAGTCGTTGCGGCTCGTCCAATCGGAACCGAACGATGCCCGCGTGGTGAGCCATGAAAACGGATTGTACTGGGTGCTGACCGAATTGATGAAGCGGTTGATGTCCTGCGTTGTCGTCTGCGAGAGCACGTCACCCATATTGAACGCGCGATAGCCCTTGAGCGAGTCGCCCTGCGCATCGATGAGATCACCGCGCCATTGGCCTCCCACCGCCGCGACCATGAGGCCGACGCTATTGTCTTCGTTCTGCGGCAGTCGGAGTGTGCTGTTCGTGTACGACGACGACACCTGGACGAACCAGTTCTTCGCGAGCTGGCTCGACAGGTTGGCGCGAAGACTATTTCGCGCGAGGGCGTTCGGCCGCATCTGGGTATTCGGCAGCGCGTCCACACCACGCCGCCCGAGCAAACGCGTGACTTCGCGGTCCGGCATCTTGTAGACGCCTGTCTCGTTCTGCGTCTGTCCCGACACGAAATACTGCACGCGATCGTTGCCACCCGAGGCCTGCGCGTTCACGAGTTGGCGGTCGCCCGTGCCAATCGGCGTCAATGCGGAGTTATTCAGCACGTTGCCATGCGAGAGCGAGTCGACCGCGCATGTCTTCGCCGCGACTGCCCCGAGCAGGCAGATCGACGAATTTGTGCTCGTGCCGACCTTCCCCCAAAGCGACCAGAGATCGGGGTAGGTGGCGGTGTTGGCAATCTTGCCGTTTTCGTAGTTGAAGCCGTACTTCGTCACGCCAGACTTACCGCGCTTGGTAGTGATGACGATGACGCCGTTCGCGGCTTCGGTGCCGTACAGCGTTGCGGCCGACGGGCCCTTTACGACCTCGATGCTTTCGATCTCCGACGGATTGATGTCGTCGAGGCGCGAGGGACCCGACCCACCGACGCCGAGCGCGTTGTTGGTGGTGGATGTGGCGCGCACCCCGTCGATCACCACGATCGGATCGTTGCTGAGCGAGAATGAGTTTTGGCCGCGAATACGAATGCGGGAGCCCGTTCCCGTGGCGCCGGTCTGCACGACCTGGACGTTCGACGCACGCCCGGAGAGCAACGAGCCCATGTCCTTGACAGGGAGCTCCCCGATTTTATCACCGACTGCGATCTGTGTGGTAGCGTTGGCCAATTCGACCTTTTTTTGCGACCCGGTCACCGTCGTAACGACGGCTGAAAGCGAGTACGTCGCAACAGTCATCGAAATGTCGAGCGTCACCGCCTGCCCATTGGCGAATGTCACCGGCAGCTTTTTCGGCTCGTAGCCAAGTCGGTTGACGCCGACTTCTGCCGGGCCCGCGTTAACCAACCTGATCGTGTAACGACCGTCGTCTCCCGACAGCGCAGTGAGCTGCGTGCCCTTGATGACGATCCGGGCCCCCACCACTGGAGCCGTTGTGGCGGCATCCGTGATGCGACCGGTCACACTCGCGGTACCGGTTTGTGCTCCGGCACTGTTCACCGACGCACTGACCACTCCCAGTGCAACGAGAACATGTTTACTGAACCGGCGATGCGACGCCCAAAGGGTGCCACATACGTGCTGAAAAGAAGCTGGCCCTTCTCCCATATTCCCAATCCCCCTGAGTGGATCATGCGCCTGCGACAACCGAGTGGCCGACGCTGGCAACAACAGCCGAAGCCGCGGCGCGGATGAACGCCGAGTGCAATCGGATGTTGGACTTCGTGTGGTCTATTGACCGAGCGTGTGACAAGCGCTCGGGAATCATCGGTGGGAACTGCTGCGAAGCTGAAGCGCCGACGGTACAGGTAGTGTTTGACGCTGTCAATACAGTCGTGACACTATCATCATAACAGTCCGATCCGAGTCGACGTCACTCTCCTGTCGTCTTAAAACTTCTTTTTCGCTTCACAGCCGAAAGAGCGCCTTTCATCCCCGGAGTTGTGCATGCATGCGCGCCTCGCCGTGATTTGTTGCGTCCTCCTCTCAACCTCCGCCGTTGCACAAAAGTCGCCCCCCATCATCGGATTGATCACGAAGACCGAGACCAATCCGTTTTTCGTCAAGATGAAAGAGGGCGCGCAGTCGGCGGCGACGGCCCGCGGCGCGAAGTTGCTGTCAGGCGCAGGCAAGAACGACGCCGACAATGCGGGCCAGGTGACTGCCATGGAAAACATGATCGCGGCCGGCGCGCAGGTGATTCTGATCACTGTCAGCGATTCGAAAGCGATCATCCCGGCAATCCGTCGCGCACGTGCGAAAGGTGTGCTGGTCATCGCGCTCGATAGCCCCACCGATCCAGTTTCAGCAACAGACGCACTATTCGCCACTGACAACTACAAGGCGGGACAGTTGATTGGCCAATATGCGCGCAAGGCACTTGGAGCCCGCATCCCAAAAATTGCGACGCTCGACCTGCTGCCCGGACATCCCGTTGGTGCGCAACGACACAACGGCTTTCTGAAGGGTTTCGGGCTCAGCGCCCCCGTGGCCACCGTGAACACGCTCGGCAAACCAGCAGAAGTCGTTTGCATGGCCGACAGCTACGGCGACCAGGCGAAGGGGCAGACGGCGATGGAGAATTGTCTGCAGAAGAATCCCGACATCAATGTGGTGTACACGATCAACGAACCGACCGCGGCCGGCGCGTTCAAGGCGCTCAGGTCAGCGGGCAAGGAGAAACGCGTCATTCTTGTTTCAGTCGACGGTGGATGCCAGGGGGTGCGGGATGTCGGCGCGGGGGCAATCGCCGCCACGGCGCAGCAGTATCCGCTCAAGATGGCGGCGCTCGGCGTCGAAGCCGGCGTCGCGTTCGTACAGACTGGCCAGAGGCCTAACGGCTACACCGACACCGGCGTGGCGTTGATCGCCGGGAAAGCGCTCGCCGGGGTAGAAAGCAAGGATGTGAAGACGGGGCTCGACCTCTGCTTTGGCCGGAAGTAGCATCGGTGATGCTTGACGCCAAATAGCCCTGAAATGAAGCAGCGATGAGCAGCTGGCAGGAGCGACGAGCTTCATTGGGCGTGGTTGGCCCGGTGATCGCACTGATCGCGGCCTGCGCATTTTTTGCCACGCAAAGCGACCGGTTCCTGAGCGGCGCAAACATGTCGCTCGTGTTGCAACAGGT
>JAYUWD010000258.1:0-1521 GCA_043753735.1 Gemmatimonadaceae bacterium | reverse complement strand
TGACAATGGCGAGATCGTAGTGGGTAAATTTGAGCTCGATTCATTGATCGATCGACTTCGATCTTCGCTGCGCGCCGCTACGCCGATCACGCCGCTCGGCAAAACCCTGCGTGCGAATCATTTCTCAAGTCTGTGGTGACGCCGCGATCACCGGCGCCCTCCTCAATGGTTGAAAAAAATCGACGTTCACTCCTTTCTCCAAGACGTGAGGTGCACCGCGTGAGAACTTTGAGACTGTTTCTCCGGGAGAGAATCCGCCTCGTAAACGTGCAAAATGTGTAAGGCGATATCATCCTGGCTGCAGGACCTTTAGTAACGAAACGGGGCGCTACACCAGCCCATGGGCGGAGGAGCCGCAGATTTCGGCGGTGCAATGCGGAAGATCCGGAAGGCATACTCGTCGAGTGAGTCGGGCATCAGCGAGACGAGCGAGGTACGTGTGATCACCGCCGGTGCGCGTAACTGGAATGTCCCATCGGACTCACCGTTTCTGTCAAAGCGAATGAACACCGTGCCTGCTTTTGTTCGTGATGTCAGCCAAGCGCGGCCTTCGCTGTCGAGCATCGGCTGGTTCAAGGCTGAATCCACACGGCTGATCTGATCATCGAAAAACTGCTTCACTCGATCATGCTCAGGTCCGGCAGGCATGCCAGTCAGTGCGCTCTGGACGATCCCTGCGCGGAAGCTCCGGCTCAGCGCGTCTCGGCTCACCGGAATGGGGAACGATGCCACCACCTTACCGTTTTTGTCGAAGTAGCGTACTCCCGTCGTGTCCACGGTTACAACGCCCGCGTCACAGACTGCGCCAATACCTGGGGATACATCGGCCGAGATCGAGGGTTCAAAGCCTGCCCGGGTGGTGACCAGGTCGAGCACCGTTCGTGGCTGCAGCTGAATCAGCTGCGCGGGGACCGCGTTCGCATTGCCCACAACGAGTGAGGGGGTATCCGTGGCAAACCGGAGGCCAACGCCACGCACCGAACGGTTGATTGAACGCATGGCTACCCAACGACCATCATTGAATCTGCCCACTAACTTCAGTTCGGGGTTTGTCACCGTTCGCCATTCCACGAAGCGCACGCGTTCACCCACTACGATGCCAGCGTGAAATAGCGTTATTGATTGCGTCATGCGGTCGAACCCAACCAACGTGTCACCCGGCAGGGCAAACGCCGCCTCCAAGTGCTGAAACTCGCCAGGGCCTTGGCCTCGCCGCCCGAGTGACTCCCGTCGTCGGCCCGTCGAATCGAACACCACGATGCTTTGCTGGGCAACATTGACGAAGGCAAACAGGCCATCTCGCGTTGCAAAGCCGCCGCCGGGATTTGTCGTGAACGCCACATCGTCGGAGTCCCGGAGCGCTTCTGTTGAAACAGGCTTTTGGACATCAAAGCTCGGGTTGACTGGACGAGCATTTTTTTCGGACGAGCAGCCAGTACAGAGGGCGCAAAGAATAGCGAGCGCGTAGTGAGTAGTCGTCATGCTTTGTTGACATATGCCAAGACAGGCAGTGCGGCACTG
>JAYUWD010000257.1:0-14840 GCA_043753735.1 Gemmatimonadaceae bacterium | reverse complement strand
TGGACGAAGTGCGCGAAACGCGACAGCTGATGGAAGAGGCGGTGCGGGAGCTGTCCGAACGTCGCGTACCATTTCGCGCCGATGTCCCGCTTGGCGCGATGGTCGAGACGCCCGCTGCTGCCATCGCCGCCGACACGCTCGTGCGCGACGTCGATTTTTTCAGCATCGGGTCGAATGATCTGGTGCAGTACACGCTGGCGGTGGACCGCGGCAATGCGAACCTCGCGCCACGATTTACGCCATTCCATCCGGCGGTCCTGCGGCTGATCGCGCAGGTCCAGTCGACCGGCGCGGCACACGGGATCGACGTCTGCGTCTGCGGCGAAATGGCGTCCCAGCCGCTGGCAGTTTTTGCACTCCTCGGCCTTGGCATTCGTCAGCTCAGCGTCGCTCCGCGGGGCGTTGCGGAGGTGAAGCGCGTCATACGAGGCGTACGGCTTGCGGCGGCAGTTGAGGCGGCGCGTGCAGCGCTGTCTGCCGGGACGGCGCGCGAAGTGGAGACATTGCTGCGTCGCCGCTTGCGCACTGAACTGGAAGGCCACGATCCCTCGGCATCCGGGTTGCCCGGTCTGCTATAGCGGACTAGTCTAACCGATTAGTTCTTCCCCCTATCCCCAAGAGACCCGCGTGGCCGACCGTCATCTTTTCACCTCGGAGTCTGTAACCGAGGGGCATCCCGACAAAATCGCCGACCAGATCTCGGATGCCGTGCTCGACGCGATCCTGGCAAAGGACGCTGTCGCGCGCGTTGCGTGCGAGACCCTCGTGACTACCGGGCTGGCGGTCATCGCCGGGGAGATCACAACGTCGGCGTATGTGCCGTTGCCCGAAATCGTCCGGAAGACAATCGCCGGGATCGGTTACACCGACGCCACTTTTGGCTTTGACAACAAAACTTGCGCGGTCATGAGCACGATCGACGCACAGTCCGTTGATATCGCGCAGGGTGTCGATACCGGCGGCGCGGGCGACCAGGGCATGATGTTCGGCTTTGCCTCCGACGAAACGCCTGAGCTGATGCCGTTGCCGATTCAACTGGCTCACGCGCTGACGCACCGTTTGGCGGCGCTCCGCAAGGACGGTACCCTCCCATGGCTGCGCCCCGATGGTAAGGCGCAAGTCAGTGTTGTTTACGAAGGCGACCGACCGATCGCCGTCGACACGGTTGTCATCTCCACGCAGCACGACGAAGAGGTCGACAACAAAACGCTGCGCGAGGCAGTGCTCAATCAGGTGATTATGGCGACCATTCCGGCCGAGTTCCGCACCAATGGACTGAAGACCCACATCAATCCCACGGGCCGTTTCGTTATCGGCGGGCCGCAGGGCGATGCGGGGCTGACCGGTCGCAAGATCATCGTGGACACCTACGGTGGAATGGGTCGCCACGGCGGTGGCGCGTTTAGCGGAAAGGATCCGTCAAAGGTTGATCGTTCAGCCTGTTATGCGGCCCGTTGGGTTGCCAAAAACATCGTCGCGGCCAAGCTTGCACGCCGTTGTGAAGTGCAGTTAGCGTACGCCATTGGCGTGGCTGAACCGGTGTCCATCTACGTGCAAACGTTCGGTACGGGCTCGGTGCCAGACTCGGCAATTGAAGCGGCAGTGAAGGTCGTGTTCGACCTCAAACCGCTCGCTATTTCTGAGGCGTTGGAGCTGCGCAAGCCCATTTATCAGGCGACCGCAGCGTACGGGCATTTCGGACGCACACCGTACACCGTGAACGAGAACGGCGAGTCCCGCACCTTCTTCACGTGGGAGCGTACGGACCGCGTCGACGCACTGCAGCGCGCGATTCGCTGAGTTGGTCCAGTGGGCTGCGCGATCCGCTTCGGCGTGTCACGCAGCTCGCTCCCGCTCACGTCCATCGAAGGTCGGGGAGGCGCCATCATGGTCGAAGTGAACGTTGCGCGGCTCGGACTCGACAGCACAACGGATTCCTACGTTGTGATACTGCGCGAGAAGGACGGCCGTCGACTTCTCCCGATCTGGATCGGCAAACCCGAGGCCGAGTCGATCATCAACGCGATGAACCAGATCAAATCGCTGCGGCCCAATGCACACGATCTCGCAAAGGCGTTCATCCTCGGACTCGGTGGTACGTTGCAACGCGTGGCGATTACGCGGGTTGAAAAGCGAACGTATTACGCTGAGCTGCAGATCGTGGGCGCCAACGGTCTCGTGCAGATCGATGCGCGCCCTTCCGACAGCATCGCCATCGCACTGCGATTCGACGCCCCAATCGTGGCCGACGACGATTTGTTGACCGCGTTCGATGATGAAGACGAGTCTGAAAACGACTCACCGTTTCAAGCCCCGCCTCCGCGCGAGCTGTCAGCCGAGCAATTGAAGGCTTACCTCGGCAATCTGCGCCCCGAAGACTTCGGCAAATTCAATCCTTGATGCGATTCCGTTCCTGGCGTTTGCGCGCGGCCGTGCAGCTTGGCGCTCTCCTCGTCGCTTCACTTGCCGCCCGAGACGTGACGGCACAAGCTGCAGTAACCAAGTCGCGCGCGTCGAGCAAAAGTGCCGCGGACGTCGGCGGTGAACGCTCGGTCGACGGTCGGGTGCGACGCCCCCTTGCATCAGGCGGCGATTCCACCGGAATGGGGCCTGCCGCTGGCGCATGGGTGACGGTGCATCGTGTCGCCAAGGACAGCGCGGGCGCGATTGATTCCATCCGCACCGATGCACGCGGACGGTATCGGCTCAACTGGCGTGCGTTCGGGGCTGTCGACGCGGTGTATTTCGCGTCCGTGACGTGGGATGGGATCGCGTATTTCACCGCGCCGCTTCGTGCTTCCAATTCGCGCGGCGACGATGCGGAGATCACCGTCTTTGATACGACATCAACGCCGTTCCCGGTCACGGTACGCGGACGTCACTTGATTGTCGGCAAGTCGGATAGCACGGACATGCGCACAATCATCGAGGTGTTCGAGCTGTCCAACGACAGCACACGCACTCTCGTCTCCGCGGAAGGCCCTGCACCTGCGCCCACGTGGAGTATCGCCATTCCGCCCTCTGCGCGCGATGTGCGGGCAACGGAAGGCGAGATCTCACCAGATGCATTCGCGAATACCGCCGGACGCGTGTCGGTCTTCGCTCCGCTTGCTCCCGGTGTCAAACAACTCTCGTTCTCGTACAAGGTGCCATCGAGCAGTTTCCCGCTCACGTTCGCGGCCGAACACGGCTCTGTCGTCTTTGAAGTGTTGCTCGAAGATCCCCGTGGCACCGTTACGGCGCCCAAGTTCGCGAATGTTGATCCAGTCACGCTCGAGCGACGCAATTTTCGTCGCTATGTCGGTCAGGATGTACCAGAAGGGGTGCGTGTGTTGATTGACTTGCCCGCGATACAGACCCCTGGTCGTAACCGCTACATCGCGGGACTGTTGGTTGGAATTGGCTTCCTGATGCTGCTCGTGTTGGGACGTGCGGTGCAAAAGCGCGCGGGCGCGCGGGCAATCTCAACGCGCGCAGCGCCGATGCATCAGCGCCCGCCCAGCGTGCCCGAGCATGAGCGTATTGCGCAGGAGATCGCGGCGCTCGATACACTGCATTCACAGCAACATGCGCCCTCGGATGATGTGCAGGTTGTGTACGAGCGTCGTCGCTCGCTGCTGAAGCGCGAGCTCGCGGAAGCGCTTGCCGGCGCGACAGCGCCCCGATAGCTTCTCGAAGTCGCACGCGATGTGCGACAGACAATTGATTTCGAGCGCGGGACACGGAAACCGGTGCGATACCGGTGCGGCCCCGCCACTGTAACGGGCAAGTTTTTCATCGCTCACAACGCCACTGGTGTCACAACCGGGAAGGCGAGCGGTGTAGCCCGAAGCCAGGAGACGACCCACGCTCATTCTCGGACGAAGACCCTCGAGGGAGGGCTCGCGCCTCGTGGTGTCGCAGTGTTTCTGTGCGGACGTCGCGCGTGCTCGGGCATCTTCTCGCAGGGAGAGGGTGCCCTTTGTTGTGTGTGCGCGCACGTTTCTCAAGACGCTCTCGGGCAGCGGCCAGCGTAGTTGCGCTGACGGCTGTCGTGGCGTGCGGTGGCCGTGCAGACAGCCGAGCCGGCCGTGTACCAAACGACAGCAGCTCGTCGTCGCAGACTTTTTCGACAGCTGTTGCGCAGGCTGATACCGACGACTTTGGCGCACCCTTGCCGACCGATGCGAAATTCGCATCGCGCGTGGTATCGCTGAATCCCACGGCCACGGAAGTCATTTTCGCAATCGGTGCCGAATCGCGACTCGTTGGGCGCAGCCGATGGGATGAGTTTCCGGCCGACGCACAGAAGATCGCCCAGCTGGGTGATGGCATTCGTCCCAACGTCGAAGCCGTGCTGGGCGCAAAACCGACGCTCGTGATCTTGTATGCAGCGGCGGAAAATCGCGCTGCAGCGACGGCGTTCAAGAACGCAGGAATTCGCACGATCACATTGCGCGTCGATCACATCGCGCAATTCATGTCGCTTTGCACGCGACTTGGCATGGCGATGGGCGCCACTGAACGCGCGCGACAGGTCGCTGATTCGGTGCAGCGTACACTCGATGCTGTGCGCGCGGCGACACGCGGAGCCAAGCCTGTTTCCGTTGTTTGGCCGCTCTGGCAATCGCCGGTGCTCGTTGTCGGCCGCGGCAGCTATCTCGATGAACTGATCGAGATCGCAGGTGGAGTCAATGTCTTCCACGACATGTCCGCGCCGTCGCCTCCGGTGTCCCTCGAGGAAATCGCCAAGCGCGACCCCGATGTCGTGATCGCCAGCGCCAAGACATCGGCAACGTTGCGCGCCTCGGGACCTTGGCGCGCTGTTGGGGCGATCCGGGCGAATCACCTCGTGCTCGACAATCCTGCGCTGTCGGGTCGACCGTCTGTCGTTTTGGGGATGGCCGCGGTGGCGTTGGCGCGTGCGCTTCATCCGGAACTCTCCGGCTCGCTGCCGTGACCGATACGCTTGCACCCGTGCGCGGCGCGCGCGGAGCGTGGCTCGCCGCATCGATCGGTGTGGTCATGCTCGCGACCATCGCGCTCGTGGCCGTTGCGGTTGGGGCCGTGAGTGTGCCGTTGCGCGACGTGCTCAGCGCGCTGACTGGTAATGGTGATGCATCGATCGTCGCGATCGTGCGCGACTTGCGCCTGCCACGTGTGCTGCTCGCGGGATGCGTTGGCGCCGGGCTGGCGATGAGTGGTGGTGCGCTGCAAGGCACGTTGCGCAATCAGCTCGCGGAGCCGTATCTGCTCGGCGTTTCAGGTGGCGCCGCCGTCGGTGCCGTGTTGTTGCTGGGTGCGGGAGTGAGCAATCCGTTGTTGCTCACACTTGGTGCCTTTGGCGGTGCGGCCGCTGCGACGCTGCTGGTCGCAGCAATCGCCCGAGTCGTGGGCGGCAGTGGTGATACGCGACTGTTGCTCATGGCGGGCGTGGTTGTGGGTGCGTTTTCCAACGCCGCAATTCTTGTCGCACTCGCCGACTCGCCACCGGAGCGCATTCGTGGAGCTCTCTGGTGGATGATGGGATCTGCGGCCGATGCAACGTGGCCGTCGCTGATGCGCGTGGCGCTCGCGGTTACGATGCTGGGCGCGCTGTTGCTCTGGTGGGCGCGCGATCTCGATGTGCTTGTTCTCGGTGACGAACCGGCAGCAGCGCTTGGTGTGGATGTCGATCGTGCTGCGCGACGCGTGTTTCTGGTTGCGTCGTGGCTCGCTGCCGCAACCGTGGCTGCAGCAGGGTTGATCGGATTCGTCGGCCTCGTGGTGCCCAACCTGGCGCGCGCGCTGGGCGCTCGACGCCATCGCCCGATGATGGTCGTGTCGGCGATTTATGGCGCGGTGCTGCTCATCGCCGCCGATCTACTCGCTCGCACCTTACGTGCGCCGGCCGACTTGCCTCTCGGCGCGGTCACGGCACTCATCGGCGTGCCATTCTTTCTGACCCGATTGCGGAAGCTGGCCCCATGAGTACCGCACCAGCGCTGCGATTCGATGCCGTGAAGGTGCGATATCCACGACGGGCGAGCGCAGCGCTCGATGGCGTCTCGTGGACGGCGCGGGCCGGCGTGATCACAGCGGTTGTCGGTCCGAATGGCAGCGGCAAGAGCACACTCGTTCGCGCCCTGCTGCGCCGCGTGCCCCTCGTTTCGGGGGCGATGTTCGTGGGTGAAACCAACGTCGCGGAGATCGCGCAACGCGATTTTGCCCAGCTGGTCGCCGTCGTCACCCAACGTGAAGAGCCGGTCCTGCCACTGCGCGTCGAAGAGTTTGTCGGACTCGGACGTCATGCGCATCGCGCGGCATTCGGCGCAATGCGAGCTGCGGATCGTCGTGCCGTATCGAGTGCAATCGAGCGTGCCGGTGTTGCCGATACGGCTGATCGGCGCACCGACGAACTTTCCGGCGGCGAATGGCAACGAGTGCGCATCGCGCGCGCGCTGGCGCAGGAGACTGCGCTGCTGGTGCTCGATGAACCGACCGCATTTCTCGATATCGCGCATGAGATGGCCGTCTTCGAATTGCTCGATGCGCTGGCGCGTGAAGGGCGCACGGTGGTGCTGGTGAGTCACCAGCTCAATCTCGTCGCGCGCTTTGCTGCCCACATCGTGCTGCTGCACGACGGCCAGGTTGCGGCGGCGGGCACTGTCGACGACGTGATGCGCGGCGAGATCCTTGAACGTGTCTACGATTGGCCCATGGTCGTCACGCGCGACCCAGCAGTTGGAGCGCCTGCATTGCTGCCGTTGCGCAGCCGCGCGCGTGCGTCCACGGCACCACGCGCCACGCTGGACGGACGTTAGTGCTCACGCTGCTGTTGGTGGTTTCGATTGCCGTCGACTCGACAACGCTTTGCGTGCAGGACGCACTCACGCATGTGCCCTTGCCGGGCACACAGCTTTCAGTCCGGTCCGCCGACGGGCGTCCAGTCGCCTCGCGCACCCTCAGTTCGCGCTGCGTGCGGATCCCCGTCGGAACAGCGCGCCTGCGTCGTGTAGGGTATCACGAGCGCTCCCTCGATCTCGCGAGCTCGGGCGTCGATCAACCGCTGGTCGTCGAGCTGACGCCCCTCTATTTCCGGGGCGCGGCAAATCCACCGATGCTCGCGACACAGCGTGTAATCGCATCACGCGTCGAACTGCCGACATCCCGCGTAACCGCAACGATGGATGTCGACCGTGCACGGGCAATGGGCGTCGGTACGACGACGCAGTTGCTGGGCGTATTGCCCTTCACCTCCGTCCGTTCGGCGCGGGGTGAGACTGGCGTGTCGCTGAGAGGTGCACGGCGAGAACAGGTGGCCATCACGCTGGATGGCATGCTACTCAACGATCCGGCGACCGGCATCGCGGACGTGTCGGACCTGCCATTGGCATCGCTTGGATCGGCTACCGCCATACTTGGCGCCGACCCGCTAGGCGTCGGACCAGGCGCGAATGGCGGCGCCATCGCACTCGAGAGCGCGCCGCAGCGCGTGCTTGCACTGCGCGCTGGATCGTTTGGTGTGCAGGCAATTGAAAGCGCTTGGCATGCGACGGGACTCGGAGCACTCTGGCACGCCAGCGCGAGCCATCGCCGTGCAACCAATGATTTTGCCTTCATCAACAGGGCGGGGGCAAGCGACGTCGCCGTCGGTGAGCGCCGAGTGAATAACGACGAGGAGCGCACCACCGTCGCACTTGGGGCGACGGGAAGCGTGGCGCAATTGTCCGTGCTTGCCTCGACCGGTGAACGCGGTATGGTCGGCGCTGAGAACGTGCGCAGCTATGATGCGGATCGCGCGCGAGCTGACCGCGTGCTGGTGCGGGGGCAGTGGACGGGAGAACGGGTGCAGGTCATCGCGGGAACGCGCGCGTTCACACTCGCTTATCGCGATCCCGCTCGGCCTGCGCTCGACGCTGACGCCCATGCCGTGGCCGGTGACGCTGAGCTGAAGGGGCGAGTGAGTGATGTCGCTTGGCGGCTGGGCGGCGGTGCTGATCGGGTGCGAGCCTCAGGCGGAATAGCGCAGTCGCGTGGACGGGCGTTTGCCGTGGTCGACTACGCGCGGCGTTCGGCGGCTGGCTCGGTGGATGTGGGCGCCCGTATCGATGCCATCGGGGCGTTCGGAGCGCTGCCTTCGTTTTCACTCGCCGGTGAGCGCGCGCTTCGCGTGCGTGACAACGGCGCTTCGGTCACGATCGGTGCACGCTTCGCTCAATCTGTGCGCGTGCCAACGCTTTACGATCTCTACTTCTCTTCGCCGCAGCGACTCTTCGTTCGCACGCTGCGTCCGGAACGCGTATTGGTCGACGCTGAAGTGCAGTCGCGCCTTTCGATGCCATCGCCGATCGGACTTGTTTCGCTGCAGGCAAGCGTGGTCGCGCGCGACACCCGCGACGCCATCATCTGGTTCCCGGGCAATTTCGGATGGAGCCCGGCCAACGTCGGCATGGAGCGGCTGCGCGGTCTCGAAGGGCGCGCTGCGTGGCAATCGGCGTGGGGTGAAGTCGCGGCCTGGTTCACGCTGTATGACGCCATGCTCACGAGCGGGGGATTGCAGATCCCCACGCCATACGTCGCACGGGCAGCTGGCGGCGCGCAGCTTCACGCCACGCTCCCATTCGCGACCGCAACACTGTTCGTGCGTGCCATGGGGCCACGGCCGTACACCGCCGGGCCGCGCAACGCGGCGTTCGAACTCCCTACGGTCACGTTGTGCGACGTCGCGCTTTCGCGTCGCCTAGTCATTTCCGCGCTCGATGCGCTGCTGTCGTTGTCGCTTGAAAACGCGACCGACGTCCGCTGGCAATCGGTGCGCGGATTCCCTTCGCCCGGACGAAGCTGGGCGATTTCCACCACCCTGCGACACACTCCCAAGTCATGATCTCCCTACTTAACGCTCGTACTGCCTTCGCACGTCGCATTTGTTCAATCGGCTCATCAACCCGACGGCTATCGGTAGCGGCGTTGATGGCCACACCGG
Source organism: Gemmatimonadaceae bacterium (assembly GCA_043753735.1). Classification (GTDB taxonomy): domain Bacteria; phylum Gemmatimonadota; class Gemmatimonadetes; order Gemmatimonadales; family Gemmatimonadaceae; genus Gemmatimonas. The sequence goes on along the minus strand of JAYUWD010000257.1, from coordinate 5,896 downwards.
TTGTTGCCGCGTGTGGCAACGATGGTGCGCTCGACATCACGCCGCAGCCGCCGAAAGGCATTGTGGTCATGGACGGCTTTATTCAGCCGGGACTCACGCTTCTGCCCGACACGGGCAGCTCGTCGAGTCGCGTGACCTTTGGACCGCCGACCGAGTTCGACGGAGGCGGTTTTACGCTCGAGCGCGACACAGTCCTTGCAACGTCCAGCCGTGCGGCCGGCGATCTGCTTTACATCACGGACGTCAAGACTGGCTCGATGCGCCGCTTGCAGTTGCCCGCCAAAAGCAATCCGTCGCGTGCGCGACTCTTCAAAGGGTCCGGTGGGCTGGCCCTCATCGGCGTTGCACTGCGCGACTCTGGCTCCGTTGCGCTGGTCTCTGTTTCCGGTGCGAACACGCCGACCATTACCCGCATCGCCAATGCAGGTCTCTGCCCGACCGATGCGTTCCAGTACGACAACGCCACGTGGGTGGTCGATGCAAACGCGAATTGCAAAGTGAACTACGCGCTGCAGGGCGACGTGCGACTCATTCGCATTCCTAACACCGGTACGACGCGCGACACCGTCGTGCTCCCCGGTATGCGGGGCTCCAGCGCCGGGGCCATCGTCGTGAACGATGTCGCATACATCTCAGCCGGCGGTGACGCCAGTTTCGCAACGTTTCCGTACAAGCTCATCGCCTCGGGTTCACTCGCGAAGGTGGACCTCAGGAACAAGCGCATGCTGCAACTGCGCACCCTGCCCCCGGGCACCTACGGCGGCGGTTCCAAGCTCGGACTCGACAACTACATCTACGTTTCACTCTACGAAGATTTGACCAGCTTCAAGAGCCGCATCCTGAAGATCCGTACTGACGATCTGGAGTTCGTCTCGGGTGTGCCCGCTGTTGCGACTTCATCGTTGAGTTCACCGTTCCTGAAACTGACGAGCACCACGGGTGCCGACGTCACCTGCGGCAGTGGCCAGGCCGACGCACTCGGTCGGCTGCACTGCATCGCCAACGGCGCTGCGTCGGCAACGTCTTTGATCGTGTTCAACGCGGCGGGCATGGAAGTCCGGCGTGTGTCGGCAGGGCAGGGCGGGGTGGACCTTCTGCTGCGGTAATCCGAGTCGACCGATCGGAGCGGCGCCCGCGTCATTCTGGAGCAAGTGCTATGCTCCACCATGGCTCTGATCGTTACCGATGCAATCGTACTGCATCAGATCGACTACCTCGAATCTTCGCGCATCCTGCGCCTTGCGACACGCGAGGCCGGGGTGCAATCGGTGGTCGCGCGCGGGGTGCGTTCGTCGCGCAAACGCTTCGGGAGCGCGCTCGACCTGTTTGCCGAAGGTCAAGCACAGTGGCAAACCAAGCCTGGTCGCGATCTGCACACGCTCACTTTCTTTGACGTCACTCGCGTGCGCCCAGCGCTGGCGACGGATCTCGGCCGTTTCACCGCTGCCACCGCTCTCAGCGAATGTGTGCTGCGCGTGGTGCATGACGAAGCTGCCCCAGCGGTCTACACAGGCATTCTGGCCGGCTTCGATGCGATCGCAGCCTCCGCACCTGCTGACACCGTCTCGATCGCGTTAGGCGCGCTTTGGAGGCTGGTGAGCGACGTCGGCTTCACCCCCGCGCTTGATCGGTGTGCGGAGTGTCACACACTCATTGCTGCCGACGCTGACGCGGCGTTCTGTCATGTGGCGGGTGGAACGCTCTGCGCCCAGTGCACCACGCTCGTGCCAGGCGTTCGCCGTCTTCCCGCTTCGGCGCGTCAAGCAATGCTCGCCTGGTTGAGCGGCGCGCCGCTCGTAGTCGGAGAAACAGAAGCGCGTGCACATCAACGGTTGCTCCGGGAATTTCTGGTTCAACATCTGACCGACGGGCGCGTGCTGCGCGCCTTCCTGGTGTGGGAGCAAGGTCAGTTTTCTTCAAAGTAAGTAATTGCAATGCAGTGGGTTACGGCTCTTCACCTCTTGTAGTGAATCATGTGATAACCTGATTTGGCGTTCCGACGCTGCAAATGGGAATGTTGCTTGACTCCCTGCTAGAGGCGTCCTATTTTTATGGCAGGCAGTTCAATACTCACCCTCAACCGGAGACTTCGACTAACCCCCTTATTCGTCAGTCGGAGAAGCACCATGAAACGTTCGTGGGCAGCACTGGGTCTAGTGCTCGCTCTCAGCGCAATCATGCCAACGGTTTCTGGCGCGCAGGACACTCGGAAAAAAGCTGGCGGAGCAACGCTCGGTCAGAACTATCCCAACCCTTTCAATCCGGAAACACGCTTCAATTTCAGTGTGGGCGATGCGCCCACCTGTCCTGAACCTGCTAAGCAGCATCGCGTGACGATCAAGATCTACAACGTGCTGGCACAGCTCGTCGCGATCCCGGTGTTGCAGGGTGGTTCGGGTGGAGTGGCTGGTGGTCAACCGCTAGAAAACGTGTTGCTCTCATGTGGCGAGTATGTCGCCTATTGGGATGGCAAGGTCCGAAACACTGGGCGGGAGGCCGCTTCAGGCGTGTATCTCTATCGCCTCGAAGACAACGGCGTGACGCTGACACAAAAGATGGTTTCTGTGAAGTGAGCACTACGAACGACCCGCAAGAAAATTCATGATGGCGCGCTGGGTGAGCGGACCCAGCGCGCCATTTTGTATCTGTGAATTGCTGCATTGGTGCGTAGTACGCGCATCAGTGCGCTGCTGCGGCATGTGCTGACGGCATCATGCTTGCCACTTCTGCTTGCAACGCGCCGTACGGCCCGTAATTGAGTGCCGCTGTCGGGGAATTCCTCCTCGACCATCGCTCGGCCCTGCCCGAATATTCACACCATGATCAATTCAGACCGTCTGACGGTGAAGAGCGCCGAAGCGCTCAATGATGCGGTAGCCCTCGCGCGCAAAGCGGGCAATCCACTCGTGTACGACCTTCATCTTCTCCTCGCCCTTCTTGTTCAGGACGAGGGAATTGTCGTGCCCATTCTCCAGCGCGTGGGTGCAAACGTCACATCACTTCGCGCTGCAGCCGAACTCGAGGCCGGTCGATATGCGAAGCAGAGCGATGCGCAGCCGAGTTTTAGTCGTGAGCTTACGCAGGTAGTCGATGCTGCGGAGAAGGAAGCGAAGTCCCTAGGCGACGAGTACGTCTCGACCGAGCACATGCTGCTCGCGCTCTCCGACGCGAAGGGCACCGACAGCGTGCGTTTGCTGGCAGCGGTGGGCGCAAATCGCAACGCACTCGTCGAAGCACTCAAGCTTGTGCGTGGTGCGCACAAAGTCACCGATCAGTCGCCCGAGGGGCAGTACCAGGCGCTGCAGCGCTACACGCGTGATCTCACCGAAGCGGCACGCAAAGGCAAACTGGATCCGGTGATTGGACGCGATGAAGAAATTCGTCGCGTCATCCAGGTGTTGTCACGGCGCACGAAAAACAATCCCGTATTGATCGGTGAGCCGGGCGTCGGCAAGACCGCGATCGCGGAAGGACTCGCACAGCGCATCATCAGTGGTGACGTGCCTGAAGGGCTTCGCAACAAGCGCCTCGTGTCGCTCGACCTTGGTGCGCTCATCGCCGGCGCGAAGTTCCGCGGCGAATTCGAAGAACGTTTGAAAGCTGTGCTCAAGGAGATCACCTCGTCCGACGGGCTCTACATCATCTTTATCGACGAGATGCACACTCTCGTTGGAGCTGGCAAAGCCGAAGGAAGCATGGACGCCGGCAACATGCTCAAGCCGATGCTGGCGCGCGGCGAGCTGCGCGTTGTTGGAGCGACCACGCTCGACGAGTACCGGAAACATGTCGAGAAGGACGCGGCACTCGAGCGTCGCTTTCAGCCGGTGTATGTTGGCGAACCGAGCGTGGAAAGCACGATCGCAATTCTGCGCGGCTTGAAGGAACGTTACGAGGCCCATCACGGTGTGCGCATCACCGACGGTGCGGTAGTTGCTGCGGCGACGCTTTCCAATCGCTACATCGGCGATCGTTTTCTCCCCGACAAGGCGATCGATCTCGTCGACGAAGCGGCGTCCCGTTTGCGCATCGAAATTGATTCCGTGCCGCAGGAGATCGACGAGGTCGAGCGTCGTATCGTACAGCTTGAAATTGAACGGCAGGCACTGCGCAAGGAGATCGATCCGGCGTCCATCGAGCGTCGCGGGATCATCGAGCGCGATCTGGCTGACCTCAAGGAAGAGGCGTCCGGCATGCGCGCGCAGTGGCAGCAGGAAAAGGAGTCGCTCGGCAGTGTTGGTCGCATCAAGCAGGAGATCGAGGCGGCGCGAGTCGAGGCGGAGCAGGCCACGCGCTCCGGTGATCTCAACAAGGCGGCGGAGGTCACCTACGGAAAGATTCCGTCGCTTGAGCGGGACATGAAGGAAGCGGAGAGCAAACTTGCCAGTCGCGGTGGTGGGCGTCCGCGGTATCTAAAAGAGGAAGTCGCCGCCGACGACATTGCTGAAGTCGTTGCGCGGTGGACCGGCATTCCTGTCACGCGGATGCTGGAATCGGAGCGTGAGCGGCTTACGAAGCTGGAAGACGTATTGTCAACGCGCGTGATCGGTCAGCGTGAAGCCGTACGTGCCGTATCGAATGCGGTGCGTCGTTCGCGCGCAGGGCTGCAAGATCCAAATCGTCCGATCGGTTCATTCATCTTTCTTGGACCGACCGGTGTGGGCAAGACGGAAACGGCGCGCGCGCTCGCTGAGTTTCTTTTCGACGATGAACACGCGATGGTCCGCATCGACATGTCCGAGTATATGGAGAAGCATGCGGTCGCTCGTTTGATCGGCGCACCTCCTGGCTACGTCGGTTACGAAGAGGGAGGGCAGCTCACGGAAGCGGTGCGACGTCGCCCCTATTCGGTGATTCTGTTTGACGAGATCGAGAAGGCGCATCCGGATGTCTTCAACATCCTGCTGCAGTTGCTTGACGACGGGCGTCTGACCGACTCGCAAGGTCGCACGGTGAATTTCCGGAACGCCGTCATCATCATGACATCGAACGTTGGCAGTCAGATGATTCTCGAACGCGGTCAGTCGGGAGAGGGCGGCAATTGGTCACATGTCGAGCAGGCAGTCGTGGCCGCGTTGCGTGGCGTCTTCAAGCCTGAGTTTCTCAATCGCATCGACGACATCGTGGTTTTCCATCCGCTTGGACGAGGCGAAATCGATCATATCATCGACCTGCAGCTCGGGCACCTGCGAAAGCTGTTGGGCGATCGCAAGCTGACCATTCGACTCACGGATGCCGCTCGCGCGCGTCTCGCGGATGAGGGCTACGAGCCGGCGTTTGGTGCGCGACCGCTCAAGCGCGCAGTGCAGCGCCTTTTGCAAAATCCGCTTGCCATGGCGGTGCTTGAAGGGCGCTTCAAGGAGGGTGATGTGATTCTCGCCGACTTGAGCCCGACCGATGAAACACTGGTGTTTCGTCATGGCGATGCCGCCGACGCGGCCGTCGCGAACATGATGACTTCTCCGTCCACTTCACCCCCCGCCGAGGTCTCTGCGGCGGTGTAGCCAAGCGTGTACTGTTGTGCCATGACGACCACGCCGATCACAGTGGCAGATCAGGAAGCGATGGCGGCGGCGCTCGACGAAGCCCGCGCCGCGGAAATCGCTAACGAGGTTCCGGTGGGCGCCGTCGTGGTGCATTCGGGCCGGATTGTCGCGCGGGCACAGAACCGGATGCGACGTGACGGCGACGCTACATCGCACGCCGAGCTACTCGCGCTTCGCGAGGCGGCGCTTGTGTTGGGCGACGTGGGGCTTCGTTCTGCGACGCTCGCTGTAACGCTCGAACCCTGTGCAATGTGTGCCGGGGCGATCGTGTTGGCGCGAGTGGAGCGGCTGTTGTTTGGTGCGTGGGACGACAAAGCCGGGATGTGCGGGTCCGTTGGCGACATCGTCCGGCA
>JAYUWD010000256.1:0-1524 GCA_043753735.1 Gemmatimonadaceae bacterium | reverse complement strand
TGCTACGTGACGACAGCTCAGCCTACCGACGAAACCCAGTGCACCAACGAGGCGCAAAGGCGATGCCGGCCAAGAAGCAAATGAAGTCAGCAAGCAAGAAGGCCAAGTCGCCCGCGAAAAAGGGGCCACAATCTGCGCCTTATGAAGAGGGGAAGTGGGCGGCCGCGTTTACGCGCGTCAATGGTGAGCGGCGTTACTGGCTCATCAAGTCCGAACCCGACGTATTTTCGTACGACGATCTCGTCGCGGCGCCAAATCATACTACATGTTGGGACAGCATTCGAAGCACCGGCGCGCGCAACTTTTTGCGCGACGGGATGAAAGTGGGCGATCGTGCGTTCTACTATCACTCCAACGCCGAGCCGTCGTCGATCGTGGGGATCTGCGAGATCGTGCGGGAAGGTTATCCCGATACGACAGCGTTCGATCCGAAGCACGACTACTACGATCCTGCCTCCGATCCCAGCGCGCCCACGTGGTTCATGGTCGACGTGCGCGCGCTGTCAAAGTTCGCGCATGCCGTGTCACTCGCCGAACTCAAGGCGCGCCCCGAACTGGCCGACATGTCGCTCCTGCGGGTAAGCCGACTTTCAGTTGTGCCGGTGCAGCCGCACGAGTGGGAGATCGTGGTGCGCATGGGGAAGGGAGGATGACGTCACAATCGCTGTTGCCTTTCGCGGATTTGAGCCCAAATCACGGCAGCGCAAACGCGACATACGTTCCGCCGCTGGGCGCCCCGTTCTTGCCCCCGCCGCACGCAATCACGATGTACTGCTTGCCATCAACCATGTAGGTGGACGGTGTCGCATTGCCGGCCGCTGGCAGCTTCGCCTGCCAGAGCAGCTTCCCCGTGAGTTTGTCGAACGCGCGGATCTTGTTGTCGTACGTCGTCGCAGCGATGATGAGCAGACCGTTCTCCGTCACGATCGCGCCACCGTAGCTGTCGGTGCCAGTGTTCTTTACGCCCTTCGCGGCGAGTTTCGGATATTCTCCAAACGGAATCGACCAGCGAATCTTTCCCGCATTTAGATCGATTGCGTTGAGCGTGCCCCACGGTGGCTTGATACCGGGGTAGCCTTCGCCGTCGGTGAAAATATCGAAGTAGGCCGTGCGATACGGCAACGTGAACGGGCTCGTGCCCACCGTCTTTTTCGACGAGTCCTTGCCAGTCACGAGATAGTTGACGATATCGTTGATCGCGCCACCATCCATCGCAGCACCGAACGCCGGCATGCGGCCGCTCCCTTCACGAATCATCTTGACGACCTGCTCGCGCGAGCGTCGTGAAATGACATCCACCAGCGACGGACCGATCGCACTACCTTTGCGCTGGTCACCATGACACCCCGCGCAGTTGGCGGCGTACAGCGATTCGTCGCTGCGCGGCACGAGCTTGAGCAACCATGCCATCTCGTTCGAATTCACGTACAACAGCCCCGTTTTGGGATCGAACGAAGCCCCTCCCCATTCGCCGCCACCATCTACCCCCGGAAAGATGATCGTCCCTTTGAGATTGGGCGCTTG
>JAYUWD010000255.1:0-4929 GCA_043753735.1 Gemmatimonadaceae bacterium | reverse complement strand
TCTCGCGACTGAACGTTGGCGTAAGGATCGTCCCTTTGTCGGCCACCATTTCCGAGGGCGCGTCGAGAATGTCGAAGAGCCGTTCGGCACTGGCGAGGGACTGTTGCGCCGCCGGTTGCACCTGTGACAATTGCTTGAGCGGCTGCAGCAGTCGCATCACCCAGATCAGGAACACGATCAGCTCGGAATCACCGAGTGTTTTTTCAACCAGTACGAGATGTGCGCCAAACCAGAGGATCGCGACGGCGGTGAAGGTGCCAAGTGTTTCGGTAACCGGGCCTGAGAGCAGTGACAGTCGACCGATGCGCACGTATCCACGCGCAAACGCCGCGTTCCGTGTGACAAATCGCGACTCTTCGCGTGGTTCGGCGCCATATGACTTGATCAGCCGGACGCCGCTGACGACTTCCTGCACAAGACTCGTGATTTCGCCCTGATCGTTGCCGAGTCGGCGGTACCCTTTGCGAAGTTTGCGGAGGACCGGTTGCAGTGCACCGATCGTGAGCGGTGCAACCACCAATGCGGCCAGCGAAAGCTTCCACGACAGCAGGAACATGCCGACGACCGTGGCGATCACCTGCGCCCCCGACCACATCGAACGCGTCACAAGTTCGGTGACGACCGTCTTGGCGTTGTTGGTATCGTTGAGAACGCGCGAAATGATCTGCCCGACCTTGTTGCGCGTGAACCACGGCAGTGGCAGGCGAAGCAAATGCGCATAGACACGATCACGAAGGTCGCGAACGACGTACTCCTGCAGCTGCACGCCGATCTGTCCACTGAGCCAGACCAGTGCGTTTTTGACAGCGACCGCGAACAGCACCACCAGAATGACGTTGCGCAGCGAGGCCATCTGATCGCCCACGACCAACAGCGCACCGATCGTCGTGTTCAGCAATTGCGCCACCAGGCCACTGGCCGGAATGATCTGCGACTTGCCGAAGAGCGCGTTGAGAAACGGAATCAGCAGCGTGAACGAGAACACGTCGGCGACAGCCGCGACCGCGTTCAAGACCACTACGGCGATCAGTTTGGCCCGATGCGGACGCACAAAGGTCCACAATCGTCCCCACAATTGCGGAGATGGGGCACGATGTGTACCGGTCACGTGCGTATCGCTGCTCACGGTGCGCTCACTCTAAGCTGACCGCGGGCTATCGTTTGGGCGTCAGGAGCGCGACCGGAAGAATGCACTCTTCCGGCGTAACGCCGCCGTGCAGAAACGACCCGCGGTACCGACTTTGATATTCGCGCAACTTGGTCGGATACACAAAAAATGTGTCGCCAGCTGCGAGCAGTGTGTTGCTCCCTGGCCCGCGATGTGGCAAGCGCAGGTCGTCCGAGTTGCTGAAGAGCAGCGCCTGCTCGGGCCGTTCAGCGCGAATGTCCTCGCCGAATTTGTAGCGCAGATTGGCGGTCGCATCACGCTTCGCAAACACGGTGGCCGGCGAGTTGCAATGCAACGCACCGTGGTCACTGGTGATGACCACGGAAATGCGTCGACGCGATGCCTCTTTGAGCAGCGTGAGCAATGAAGACCGCTCAAACCATTGCTTGGCCAATGCCCGCATCGCGATTTCATCTCGCGCGACCTCGTACAGAATTGGCGACTCGCTTCGCCCGTGCGTCAACTGGTCGACAAAGTTGAAGACAAACGCGTGAATGCCTTCGCCGGCGATCGCCCCAGGCAAATGTCGCTCAAGATCGTTGGAGTCTGCCGCAGTCGTGATTTTTTGGTAGCGCACCTGCGCTTTGATCTGCAGCTCTTCGAGATGCGCGGCAAGCAGCTCCTTTTCGTGCGCATTCAACGATTCATCATCGCGCTCGCCCCACCAATCGGGGAAGCGTGCCGCGATCTCGCCTGGGAATAATCCGCTGAACAGCGAATTGCGAGAATACGGCGTCGCCGTTGGCAGAATCGAGAAGTAGTGCGTTGTTTCGACATCATACAACGGTGCCAGCAACGGTTCGAGCACGCGCCACTGATCGACGCGCAAACAGTCGATCACGATGAAAATCGCTTTTTTGTCGCGCACCAGCACCGGTACCACAAATTCGGAAATCACGTCGACGGACAGGGGCGGACGATCGCCCTCCAGCTCGCGCAGCCAACGCGGATACTCGGTCTTCATGAACGTCGCAAACTCGCGATGCATGTCGGAATACAGCCCGCGCAACGACTCATGCAACCCAAGCTCACCGGCGTCTGCAAGATCGACGTCCCACTGCATCAGCTCTGCAAAGCGATCGATCCAGCCGCGCCAATCCAGCGAGGAATAGCGATCCGCCTCGATGGCGCGAAAGCGCTCGACAAAAGCCCTCGCCAACGCCTGCGAGCGAATCAGCGGACCTTCAAGAATTCGGGTGATCACCGACAGCACCTGCCTCGGCGACACCGGCTTGACCATGTACTCGCGGATGTTTGCGCCGATGGCCTCCTTGAGCGTCGCGTCTTCCTCACTCTTGGTGACCATCACCACGGGCAGATTGGGGGATAATTCGCGAATCTCTTTGTACGCCGCGAGGCCGCGGGTGCCGGGCATCTGCTCGTCGAGCAGGACGAGGTCATATGCCTTGCGACGCAGCATTTCCACGGCGTCGTCGGCGTTGGTGGCCGTGTCGACGTGGTAGCCCTTGTCTCCGAGCAGGAGTCGGTGAGGCTCGAGCAGTTCCGCCTCGTCATCCACCCAGAGAATTGCTTTTGCAGGCTGCGCCATATGAGTTGAAAGGTACCCGATACACATAGGCTCGGTCCAGCAAACAAGTGGACACCACGCGTTCAAGCCGAGGGCGGAGGCCGAGTGCCGGCTGGCGGGTTAGATTCGCGATGTGATCACTCAACCGCTGTTGTATGGCCTCGAGCCACCCGCATTTCCGTTTCCGGCCCTTGCCGCGCTCGCCGGACGGCTGCCATTGGGAGGAGGGCGCGAGGTGGCACTCGCCGCGCTGATGTCGGCTCGACTCTCGCAGGCATTGCGCGGTGCGACAGCCGTGAGCGCTGCAGATCGTGGCGCACGCGCGTCGGCGGCGAAAGTGTGGCTGGCATCGCTGGCCCTTCCCGCCAACACCCGCGTTCCCTTCGCGCGCTGCCTCGATGCGACAGCCGGGAGCGCCCTTCAGGTGGCCGGTGCGTTGCGCAGCCTCGTGGCAGTGGCCGGGGCCCACCTCGACGGCGCGTCCGTTCAGGAGCTCGAACGACTCGCGCGTCATCTCGCTGCGAGCACGTGACTCGCCTCGATATCTCGCCGCTGGCGCGTGTCGTTGCGCGTGCGGACCGTGCGCGGGACGGCGAAGCAGACAGTAGCCTGATTTCAAGTGGATTTTCGTCGATAGACCGCGCCATCGGTGGCGGAATGCGTCGTGGCGATCTGATCGTGTTGGGTGGAGACGCGGGGGCGGGAACATCGTCGTTGGCGCTGGCGATCACACTGCGCAGATCCGAGCCAGCGCTGTTTCTCTCGTCGGAGATGCATCCGGATCGCGTCTACGAGCGCGCGCTGGCCAGCAGTGCACGCGTATCGCTTCAATCGCTGCGATCGGGTGCGATCGACGACGGTGACCGCGTGCGGCTCGGTGCTGCCGCATTGGCGCTTCGCGAACAGACGCCCATTGTCGACGGATTGGGGCGAGATGGAATCGCGGCGGTGTCACGCGCGATCGTAGCGTCGCCACGGGCGGCGCTGGTCGTGGTTGACGGCATTGAGGGGCTGTTGGAAACTGGCAGCGGCCGCGACGAAGCGTTGGCGTTCATTCTGCTTTCGCTCAAACGCATTGCCATCGAACGGGATGTGGCGCTAGTGGCGCTATCGCATCTTCCAGCGCTTGATCGGAGTCGCCAGGATCGTCGTCCGCAACTCGCCGATTTCGGCGCCCGCGGCGCGGTCGGTGTTTATGCGGACCTGGTGCTGGGTCTCTTCCGAGAAGAGCTGTACGAATCGGATCTAGGCGTCAGCGGTGCCACCGAAGTGCTGGTGCTCAAGCAGCGCGATGGCGCAGTGGGATACGCCGATTTGTATTTCTACGGGCAGTGGCTGCGGTTCGAGGACGTGCTGGATGGGTGACAGGGAAAAGCGTGTGAGGGATAGGGGATAGGGGGGAATCAGCCGGTCCGTCATATTTCCTTTAGCGTGTCTTCACAAGGTGAATCACCAAAGTAGACGCGAAACGATCACGAGGGTGTCATGGCTGGTCATAGCAAATGGAAGAACATCAGGAACGCGAAGGCAGTCACCGACAAAAAGCGCGGTGTGCTTTTCACGCGTCTCATCCGCGAAGTCACCATGGCCGCGAAGCTGGGCGGGGGTGACCCTGGCGGTAACCCGCGGCTCCGCACTGCCATCGACAACGCGAAAGCCGTATCGATGCCGAAAGAGAACCTCGATCGCGCCGTCAAAAAGGGTACAGGCGAACTCGAAGGCGTCGACTACGTGGACGCGTTGTACGAAGCCTATGGGCCCGGCGGGGTCGCATTGATGATTCAAACCGTGAGCGACAATCCGACGCGCACCGTGGCTGACGTGCGGCTCAAACTGTCACGTAACGGCGGCAACATGGGCTCCAGCAATTCCGTCGCGTACATGTTCGATCGCAAAGGGACAATGTCGGTCAACGCAGCCGGGGTGAACGAAGACACGATCATGGAAGCGGCGCTCGAAGCTGGCGCGGAAGATGTGGTGCTTGAAGACGATGTATTCGTCATCACCACCGACCCCGGTTCGCTACACGCCGTGAAGGAAGCACTCGAGACGAAGAAGTACAAAGTTTCCGACGCCGAGCTGGGTTGGGTGGCCACGAGCACGGTGCGCGTGGAGGGTGCTGCCGCGGAACAGTTGCTCAAGTTGCTCGACGCACTCGAAGAGTTGGATGACGTGCAGAAGGTCGATGCCAACTTCGAGATGGACGCGGATGCCATGGCCGACGCATGACGCG
>JAYUWD010000254.1:0-1526 GCA_043753735.1 Gemmatimonadaceae bacterium | reverse complement strand
TCGCATCAGGCGATCAGGCGTCGTTCGCCCGCATGTTCGAAGACGTGCGCTCTTTTTTTGGTGACTTCACCAACGAAGCGATGGAGCAATCCAGCTTCCTGATCGATCGCATTGTCGAGCGCAGCTAAGGTATTTGTTTGCGGTTTTTCATGTCGTACGAATCGCCGGCTTTGAGCAGGAGGTACGGCTTCTCGCCGTCGGGATACGTCTTTGTGTTGTCATGAATCGCGACCTGCGCCTTGCCCATGATCGAGAACTGGTCGCCATGCACTTCGATCGCAGTCGCCTCGGAAAGGCCGATACCGAGCAGGTCAGGGAAGCGCTTGATGACGGGAATCAAATCGTCCCACCGATTGCGTGTGTTGATGTGTTGATCGATCGCCGAACGACGCAGAAAACCGAATGCGTTCTGATGCTCGGGTTCCGGCGCCATCATCACATCTGCGCCGCTGATCGCTCCACGCACCAGATACGCGCCCTGAATTGTTGCACCCGCTGAGCTGCCGCCAATCACGCCGCCGCGCGCCAGTACATTGTGGAATTCCTTGAATGTGCGCGTGCCCGCGTACGAGTCGACAACGTTCCACTGACGTCCGCCATTGAACCAGACACCAGTCGCCTGCTGCAGGATGCCGGCGAACTCCGGAGTGTCGGCAACTTTTGGATCGGCCGTGTGCAGCATGTGCACGTTCGTTGCGCCAAGTTTGCTCCACGACGCGAGAACGGTTGCCTCGTCGTAGGGAACCAGCGATCCGTCAGCCTTGCGATTGCCGCCCGCGGTCGGCACGACAACGATAAACGCATCTTTGCCGCCAGCGAGTGAAATGAATCGCTCGTTGATGCCGCTCCCCGCGAGATTGCCGCCGCCTACAATTAGCAGTGTGCCTTTGGCTGGACCGTAGTCCGGGGCGGCGCCTGTTTTCGCAGTCGGCTGACGTGGCTGCGCGCCGAGTGAGGCGACAGTGCCCATCAGAAGCAGTGCCGATTTCAAACCGCAGCGCAGTAAAGAGCGGGCGTGGTGAGCGCAGGGGCTGATCATGTTTCGGAAGGTTGAGAGGTTCGTGAAACGCGTGTGCCTTGTTACGCGTGCGTTTAGCGGCGGCCATGCCAAAGTCATGTCCACCCTTCTAAATAACGTGCAGCTCAGCCGAGACGTTCACCGCGCGCCGTGCCGAGTAGAACAACAGACTGTTCTCGACGGGCACGACGCGTTCGTCGGGAGCGTGCACGAAAAACGTCGGCGGAGTTTTGTCGGTGAGCTGCACTTCGTTAAACAGCGAATGGACCATGTGTTCCGTCGGCGTTTGGCCGAGTAGTTGCGTACGCGACCCTTTGTGCGCCGAAGGCGCGCTCATCGTAATCACGGCATACATCAGGCTTTGAAAGTCGGGCAAAGCGCGTAATCGATCGCATCGCGCGCGGTGCGTGCCGCGTCGCGAGCGCGTGCACGCCGAAGCCGGGGAGTGGACAGATCCATGCGGCGAAGCTTGCCGCGGAACCATCCCCACGCCATCCTCGTAGTCCTC
>JAYUWD010000253.1:0-4936 GCA_043753735.1 Gemmatimonadaceae bacterium | reverse complement strand
GCGAACCCGCCGTGGTGGGCATATCGCCCGTGTCATAGTTGTCCTTGAGGATGACCGGGATACCGTGCAGTGGTCCACGCACTTGACCGGCGCGTCGTTCGGTATCGAGTCGCGCCGCGTCAGCGCGGGCACGGACGTTGACGCGGATGATCGCGTTGATGCGCGGTCCGGCATGATCGTACGCGGTGATCCGGGCGAGGTACGCGTCAACGATCGCGACCGAGGTCGTCTTGCCGCTGGTCATCGCCGCCTGCAGATCTGTCAGCGACAGTTCGGCGACTTCGAACAGCGGCGCGGCGCGACCTGCCGCCGGTCTCGTCGCTTGTGGAGCCTTTGCTGTGCTGGTTTGGGCAAGCACAAGCTGCGGTGCGATCGCCAACGAGGCGCCCACAGCGACAGCTACGAATAGCGACTGAAAAGTACGACGCATGCAGTGGGACCTCGCGCAGAGTACGTGGTTCACGACGAATCTGAAATTCACCCGACAATCGTCGCACCTGCGTCCCACACGCCGTAACCCCAATTTCACCAAATCCACTTCTCCTTGCGCTCCGCGCGAGCTGCAATTACGAAAACGGGGACCCTTTCGGATCCCCGTTGAACTCGCATCTCTGACACTCAGCAACCGCAACCGCAACTGCTTTTCGCGCGGAGGTCGCGGAGAGCGCGGAGAACTAAGCCTGGGCGCGCCGCCGCCGCACCGCGAGACCACCGATCGCCAGCATCCCAACCGTCATGAGCGCAACAGACGACGGCTCCGGCACGGTGCTTGTCGTGAATTGCCAGTTCTCGACGTACGCATACTCGGTGCTCAACCCCGTGCCCGCGGTGAAGCCGAGGTGAACGCTTTCCGGCGTAAGGCCGCTCATGTCGAACGCCGTCACGCTCTGGTACGCATCGCCCAGGCTCGACGTGAGCGTGATGTCGAGAAGCCCCAAGCCATTGTAGGCGAGATTGACCGTGCCTGTAACCAGACCGGCGCTGCCCCAATTGGTGTGCAGATCGCCGTACGTTCCCGAGCCAGGGAAAATCCCATTCGCAACAGCAAACACGTCATTGTTGTCCCAACTCCGAAATGCGACGCCCGCGCTGTTCGGCATCCCTTCACAGCCAATCCCACCCCCGCCACCGCCCGTGGCCGTCGGGCCCACACTCTGCAAAACGAACGCAAAGCCGTCGGCGTGCGGGTCGAAACCAGCGTAGACCAGCCCGAAGTTGAACCGAGAGTTCCAAACCGTGGACGCGGAGATGTTTTGGGTCAGCGTGGTGGACGCCGTACCCGTGGTTGCATACTGCCCGTTCACCAGCTCCAGTCGACCGGCGTTGGTGATCGCGACCTGGTTGGTCCCCTGCACCAGACAGCCGTTAGCGCTATCGATGCACGCAAAGTTGTTGCTCAGCGACATCAGATACCCGCCAAAGGTCTGCGCTGACAGCACCACTGGTGATACGAAAAGCGCCGCCAGAAACCATGGCACGCTGAATCGAATTCGAAGCATCCGCTCTCCGGGAGTGAACTAGCCGGGGACAAGCGTCCCCATCACTCCAGAAGAGCGCAGAAGTTCAGTCAGAAAGCTCATTGGTTGCTTTCCCCATCGCATCGTGTGCTAAAGCACGACCTTCTGGTGCTCGCCAGGCTTCTCATCGGATTTACCGGTGATCGCACCCTTCACCAGCGAGTAGAGCGACGCCACCTTTCCGCCGGGTGTGTCCCAGTACTCCACCTCGTCCACATCGATGCGTAGCAGCCGGATGGTGGGATCGTCCGCGCTTTCAAACCAGGAGCGCAGAAATGGACTCCAGAATTCGTGGATCTTCTGCCGATCATCCATAACTGACGCCGTCCCGGTCACCGACAAATAGCTTTCCGACGACGGTGACGAGTAGGCAAGATTGACGTGAGGCTGACGCGAAATTTCGCTGACCTGTGACGAGTCTTTTGATGCGAAAAACCAGAGCACTCCATCAAACGGCACACTCTGAGTTGCCATCGGACGACTGCGTGGTTGGTCGCGACTGTCCAGCGTAACGAGCATGGCAATTCGGATATCCTTGATGAGATCGCCAATACGTTTCAATTCGTCGGCGTGTTGCATGGCTCGATCCTTCGTTTAGAGTGGGTGACACTGTGTGTATTCGCTCATGCACAATCGAAGCCACAGCTCGAGATGTGGGCGTCGCTGCTACAACGATGAGGTCAGCGAGTGTAGATCGACCGCCTTTTCCAGCTGCGTGCTCCAAAGTGTTGCCCGTTTTGCAACGTCGGCGACCGCCGTGCTAATGGTGAAGTCCCGCGGATCGAGATCCTCCGTGAGCTCGTCCCACGCGAGGGGCATGGATACGGACGCGGCCGGTTGGGCGCGCAGGCTGAATACCGACGCCACACTTTTCCCCGCTACGTTCTGCAAATAGTCGACATACACCGTGCCCGCGGGGCGCGCCTTGAGTCGGCGTTCGACTGTTGCAATCTTGGGATGGTCTTCGGCCACTTGCGTGGCGACCACCTGCGCGAGCAGCAGTGAAGTTTCGTAGCTCGTTGAGGCAGGGAGCGGAACATAGATGTGCAACCCACTCGCCCCTGATGTTTTGAGCGCGCCATGCAATCCGAGTGCGTCCAGCGCATCCTTGGTCCAACGCGCGATTTCGACGACGCGGCGAAAGGGCACCCGTGGCCCCGGGTCCAGGTCAAGAATCGAATAGTCGGCGTCGTCGAGTGAACCGATTCGCGAATGCCACGGATTCATGTCGATGCCGCCGAGCTGCACACAGTGCAACAACGTCATCAAACTCCCACCGATGAAGCGTCGTTCTGCTTCACCGTCGGCCTGCGACACGCTGGCTATACGTACTCCGCTCGGCGTGGACGCGGCGGCACGCTGCTGGAAAAATGCAGGCTTCGCGATCCCATCCGGATAGCGCCGCAACACCAACGGGCGATCTTGGAGATAGGGCAACAGCTGCGGCGCGATATCGGCATAGTAGCGCAGCACGTCACCCTTGGTTTTCCGGGCTTTGGCGAAATACACCTTGTCGAGGTTGGACACATGCACTGTCGAACCCTCCACTAAAAAGTCGCCGTCGCCTCCTGCACTTTCGATTCGTGCAAGGGCGGCGCGCGCTGACTCACCAGTCTCGTCAGCCACACTCTCGTTTCGTTTTCTTTGCTTCGACATTGTAAGCTCTCGCGTGACCTCGGACGCGTTTTTGTCATCACGCAGGCCGAGATAGATGGGTTGACGCAACCGACCATCTTTGGTCCACTCGTTGAACTTCACCTCAACGACCAACAACGGACGCGCCCAATGTGCGCGCTCATTTCCCTCTGGCGGCTCGGCGAACGGACTCGTCGTCCGTTCGATCTTCGACAAGCGCCGATGCATGTCGGCGAGCGTCTCGCGTGTGAATCCGGATCCAACGTGCCCGGCATATTGCAGTTCGCCATCGCGCCAATGACCAAGCAGCAACGCACCGAGATGTGCGCGCGAATTTCTGGGCTCCGTCCATCCACCGACAACAAACTCCTGTCGTGCCTCGAGTTTGATTTTCAGCCAGTCGCGCGATCGCGCGCCAAGCGAGTAGCTGGAATCCACACGCTTGGCCATCAACCCTTCCCACCCATCTCGCTTGGCGGACGCAAGCAGAGACGCACCATCGTCGCGAACCGCGCGGCCGATTCGCACTGCACCCTCGTTGGCCGAAAGTCCAAGCGACTCAAGCGCGGTTCGGCGTGTGCTCCATGTTTCGTTGACGTACGAGTGAGCTCCCTTTACCAGTACGTCGAAGATCATCATCACCGCCGGTTGCTGCTGCACGTTGGCCGCGATCGTATTCGTGTTACGTTCGTGCATCCGCGCCTGCAACGACTGGAAGCGACCGATTTCGCCGTCGCGCAGCGCCACAATTTCTCCGTCGATTACCAGTGGTGCTCGACGCCGACGAACAAGCGCGCGCAGCGCGTCAACGACTTCGGGGAACTGTAGCGCTTTGTCGATGGCATTTCGCGTCCGAAGCTGCACGACGTCGCGCGTGGCGAACGCGAGAATGCGGATTCCGTCGTACTTGGGTTCGAACGCCCATCCTGGACCGGTGGGCAGCGCGGGCGCCGACGACGCCAGCATTGGGAGATAACCCGCTGGTGTGTTCGCGCTGCTCACGACGCGCGCTTTCTTCTCGAAACCTTGACCGCTTTCTTTGCGGGGGCGCGTTCCCGGGTCAGACTTTTTTTCAACACTGCCATGAGGTCGAGCACTTTCCCGTCGGATTTGTCGAGCGTGGCCGCCTGCGTCACCAGCTTCTTGCCCTTTGACTTGGCCTTAATCACGCGCATCAGATTCGCGCGATAGTCATCCGTGTATTTCCCGGGTTCAAATTCGGCAGACAGACTCTTCACCAACTGTATGGCCACCGTCCGTTCGGCGGGTCGAACGGTTGACGCCTTGGGAAACGTGTATGTGCCCGCGTCAACAACTTCGTTGGCAAAGCGCATCAGCTCCAGAATGAGCGCGTCATCAACGACATGGATCCCCGCCAGATGTTGATGCTGGCGCATGATGATTTTTCCGATCCCCACCACATCGCTTTCCCGCATCGCCTCGCGAAGGAGCGCGTACGAGCGCTCTCCACCCTTGGCGGGAAGCAGGAAATAGGGGGTTTCAAAGAAACGGGGATCGATTTCAGACTGCGCCACGAAATCGAGGATATCAATCGCTTTCGACGACTCCAATGCCGCCGCTTTGAAATCTTCGTCGGTCAGGACGATATAGCGCCCCTTCTCGTATTCGTATCCCTTGACGATGGTTTTCCACGGCACCGTCTCGCCGTCCGACGCACGCACGCGCTCGTATTTGACTGGCGTATTCGTCGTCGAGTCAAGCATCCGGAACGCGATGTGATCCGGCCGCACCGCCGAAGCGAGTTCGACCGGAATGTTCACCAG
>JAYUWD010000252.1:0-4949 GCA_043753735.1 Gemmatimonadaceae bacterium | reverse complement strand
CCAACGAACAACGCAATCACGATGGCCACCGCAACGCTCCCCACGATAATCGAGCGCGCCGTCACCAGCTTCCGTGCAGCTGACTGCAGCGCGGCGCTGCCCTGAGCGTTGCGACCGGTGGTGTTCGCGGCACCGTGGCGCATCGCTTCGGTGAGTGCAGCGTCGAATGCTCTGACGGATGCAAATCGATCTGCAGGACGTTTTGTGAGGGCACCATCGATCGCCGCCGAAAGGGCGGGCGGCACTGAGTCGCGAAGGACATGCGCTGGTGTTGGAAATTCAGCACGGACCTTGGCAAGGACGCCCAGCGCAGAGCTGGCGACGTGCGGCGGATCGCCGGTAAGCATTTCGTACAACATCGCGCCCAGAGCGTACACATCGGTTCGCGCGTCGATCAGCTGTTCACCGCTTGCCTGCTCGGGAGACATGTACTGCGGCGTGCCGATCAGCATTCCCGACTGCGTCATGCGCGGCGCGGTTTCCAACGAGGCCAGCGCGATACCGAAGTCGGCAACCAGCGGCTCGCCGTTGCGCAGCAGAATATTTTCCGGTTTGAGATCGCGATGCACGATGCCAGCGTCGTGCGCGTGTGCCAAAGCACCGGCGATTGCGTGCGTTAACCGCAGCGCTTCGTCAACCGAAAGTGGCGACTCGCGACGCAATCGCTGTCGTAATGTTTCGCCATTCACGAAGGGCATGACGAGATAGCGAAGCCCATTCGCGGCCCCCGAATCGAAAAGCGGCAACAGATGCGGATGCTGCAGCCGCGCCATGATGCGGATTTCCGCGAGAAAGCGTTCCGCGCCACTTGCCGCTTGCGTGGAGCTCTCGCCATCGAACGCGAACACCTTGATCGCGACCGAACGTTGATGTTTGGTATCTTCGGCAAGGTAGACGCTCGCCATACCACCCTGTGCAATACGACTCTGCACGCAATAGTTGTCTCCCGTGGCGGCTTGCAATTGCTCCTGCAACGGGTCACGCGTTGCGCGTGAGGCGGACGACGCATCGAGAAATGCACCCGACTTGTCATGGGCACGCAGCAGCGCGAGCACGTCCTCCCGAAGGCGCGTATCGCCCGCCACCGCGTTTGTAACGTACGCGATACGTTCGCTCCGATCGAGATCAAGGGCGGCATCGAACAGCGCATCCGCGCGAGCGAATCGCGCCTGCTCGGCACTCCGGTCGGGATTCGTCAATTGCCGTCCTCCAGTTGCATTGTTGAATCGGTGTCCGGATGCAATTCTCGATAGAGCCAGCTCCGCGCCTTGGCCCAGTCGCGTTTTACGGTGCGCAGTCCAATGGAAAGCGCGACTGCTGTTTCTTCTTCTGTAAAACCACCAAAGAAACGGCATTCCACGACCTGCGCCTGACGTTTATCCAGCGCGGACAACCGATCAAGCGCGTCATTCAGGTCAAGGAGCATGGCGTCTGGTTGATCGAGGAGCGTGGCGTCGAGCACGTCGAGTGAAACAGGATGGGCGGCGGCGCCGCGCTTCTCGGCATGAACGCGACGTGCGTGATCCACCAGGATGCGACGCATTGCCGTTGCGGCGATGGCCAGAAAGTGCGATCGGTCGCGCACTTCCCCGCTGATTCCCTCGCCGAGTTTGAGGTATGCCTCGTGAACCAGCGCACCGGTGTTGAGGGTGTGCCCTTCGGATTCGCGGCGCAGCTGCGCGTGAGCCAGTCCGCGCAATTGATCATACACGAGTCCGAACGCCTCGTTAAAGGCGTCTGTGTCTCCGCTCGCCGCCTGTCTGAGCAGCGATGTCACGTTTTGCAAGGAAGTCACGCCAGGCGTGGCTCGATTCGCGGTCCCGCTGCGCAGTAGTGAACAGGAAGCCTTTCATTCTCCCTTTTCTGCACTGTTGCAAGGATCCCCATGCTTCGCCACCTCACGCTTGTTTTACTTGCCGTCGTTTCCGGCTCCGGTTGCAGCGACAGCGCGTCGACGGAACCATCTGTGGTCGCTGAAGGACCGGCGCTCTCCGCCAATGAGTCTACTGCGTCGACGCGATGGATGGTTGTGACACGCAACATCGTGGGCCGTCGCGAAGTGGGAAGTCCGCTGGTAACGGCGCGCACATTCGCCCTCGTGGCCGTGGCGCAGTACAATGCCGCCGTCGCTGCGGGAACAACAAAAGGGTCGGGGAAGCCGCCCTCGGAAGCGGCCGCGGTCTCGAGCGCGTCTGCGGCGGTGCTCCGGGCACTGTATCCCGTGGAAGCGGACTCGATCAACGCACAAGTGGTTGCAGACAAGATGTACTTCCCCAATTTCGCGTCTGAAGCGCCGTTCGATTTTGCCGCTGGTACCACGATCGGGCAGACGGTCGCCACCGCTGTACTGTCACGTGCCGCGACCGATCGGACGGACGCGGTGTGGACGGCAACGACCCCCACTGGCCCCGGTTATTGGAGCAACATTCCACCGGCCCAACCGGTTTCCCCGCGTTGGGGGGAAGCGCGTGGGTGGCTGCTGATCTCGGGCAATCAGTTCCGCCCAATCGCGCCGCCGATGTTCAACTCCCCGCAATTTCAGAGCGCCTTGGCCGAAGTGAAAACCATGACGGCCAACCGCACAGCGGAACAGCTGACCATCGCTCAGTTCTGGCAGTTCGCATCAGGCCCCGGCGGGCCGATGGGTTATTTCACCGAACTCGCCACCGGATTTACGACCGCGCAGAGCATGAATGAACGCAAGACGGCGCGCGTATATGCGGTGATGCACATGGCGCTCATGGACGCGTCGATCAGTTGCTGGGACGCAAAGTATGCGTTCTGGTATGTGCGCCCCTTTCAGGCCGATCCCACGATCACCACGCCGGTGGGTCGGCCGAACTTCCCATCATGGCCCTCCGCGCACAGCTGCCTTTCAGCGGCAGCAGCGGGCGTGCTCACCGGCCTTTTCCCCAGCGCGAGTTCAATGCTGAGTGCAAAAGTCGCCGAGGCGGGCGACGCGCGCATCTACGCCGGTTTGCATTTCAGGTTCGACGTGAGTGCAGGGCAGGAAATCGGCGGAAAAGTTGCCGCGCTGGCGTTGACGCGGTTGCCGGCCGCAGGTTCGGCAATTCCACTGAACTAACGCGGGCGTTAGGGTCGGATGGCCGAAAAACGTGAGCAAGCAATCCGTTCACGACGCCGCAGCACGTCGGAGATGAGTCGCGTGCAGTCGCGCGAACCGGCGTGCGTCCCCAGCCACGGGTTACCGGTGGCGATGGGCGGTCGGGCACGGGCTATGTGGATCAGTGATCTAGCGGTCGTTCGTCGTACGGCCCGTCCGGTATCAAACGCGAATACCTGCTCAAAGCCATTACGCCCGATCACCAGCGGTCAATGCATTATTCGGCTTCGGGCTCGAAGGTGGTGGGGCTGGCGATCCGAGATCAGGGATCGACATTCCCACAAACCGCGAGGGAGGCGCCATTCAGCCGCCCGGCGTTGGTTGGTGGGCGGTTGTGGAGATGCGGGGTGCAGCCGCAGACGACTGCACCCAGAACATGACTTGCAATTATTTAGAGACCAGCTGCGAAGCGCCGACGGCGTCCACGCCGCATTACCGCGAACAGCAGCAATCCGCCTGCGCTCGCTAGCAAGGAAACTGTCGAGGGCTCGGGGACCACGGTCGGCGGGAAATCCGCGATACCGTCGCCATCACATAAGTTCGAGATGTTGTTGCCATCGAGCGTAACAGCACCAACGAGCGCAATGGCGCGGCCACAGGCGATTTTGGCGCCCGTGTTGAGGGTGACGCTCTGATCGGCTATGATGGTGCCCATGAAGCTCGTCGTTGTCCCGAGCGTCGCGGAGCTACCGACTTGCCAAAAGATCGAAGTATTCGCGGTGGCGTTCGCGCCACGGTTCACCACGGAAACGCTCGAGCCAGACGCAGTGGTGAGTGTGCTGCCAATTTGGAAGACGAACGACGAGGCCGAATTGCCCAAGAAGTCGAGCACGAGCGGACCAGTCAATTGCGCCAACGATGCGAAGAAGTACACGCCAGGCGTGAGTGTTCGAAAACCAAGGTCTTGCCCTGACAGATTCATCGTAGCCGGCAATCCGGCAAGCATGGTGAACGCCGACCTTGCATCGCGCTGAGCTTGCTTAGCCACACCATCGCCCTGATGTACAGACCCGGTGAGCACAATCGAGCCCAAGCCCGAAATCGCGGTGCCGGGCCAGATGCCGAGGTTGCCTTTGATGGTCGTCGTGCCGGTGTTCGTCACGGCCGATCCACCGAGCACGGCAAAAGGCTTCGCTGAGCCTAGCGTTTGCTGAGCCGCGAGCGACGTGACGTTGAGCACGATCGCGACGCTGGATGCAGCCAGCAGTCGAAGGGTTACTGCAGATGCATTGAACATGCTGCGGCTCCTGCGTGAATTTTTGTTGATCGCGGGCACTCCCCAGTTCACTTCCCGATCAGCTAGACTCAACAATTGGCAATATTTAGGCCGCGTGCTCGCGGCGGCTGCTACTTTACAAAATTGTCAATCTTTGGAACTCAGTGAGCCCTATTTCATTGGCCCGCAGTAGGCATGCGACGGCTAACATCGCGGTAGTGCCAGCGGTAGTGTCTCTGAATGGGCTGACAGGTTTGCAGCGTCGGGACTGCCTCAAAATCGCTCTCAGCGATGGGACTTCAGGCCGTGCCACTTCGTATGTAAGTAACGGTCACGGTGGTGTGCGTCACCCCAACTTTCGCCGCGCGCAACGCATCGGCCAAGGCGGGCAGACGCAAGTGAACGAACCGTCGCTTCCAGATCACGATGAAGCGATCGGTGCAGGCGAAGGGCGGCGCAATGGTTGAGTAGCGGTCGCCTTCGGACAACGCCAGCACGACGCGCACGCGCTCGGCAATCGCTTGGCTCAGCGTCGTCTGCCGCAGCAGCTGTTCTAGCCTCCGGCGATGAGCAGGGGCTAACACGAGGTTCAGGGAGGCAGTAGCTATA
>JAYUWD010000251.1:0-4963 GCA_043753735.1 Gemmatimonadaceae bacterium | reverse complement strand
GCTCGGCAGGGGCGGTTCCCACCATTCGCCGCGCTCGTCGCGGTACCGCGCTTGTGTTGGTCCTTGTCGCGATGATCGTGCTCACCGTGCTGTCCACCGGCGCGATCCTGGGATCGATGGCGGAGCTCCGAGCGGCGCACAACGAACAGATGGAACAGCGCGCTCTGGCGGTCGCCGAGTATGGACTGAATCAGCAGGTAGCCAACTGGACGACAACACGCAATCAGTTGGCGAATGGTGCGATCGATTCGAGCGAGGTCGTCGTCCCCGTGGGTGATACGGCGTCGGTGGCCGTGATGCGGTTGAATTCGCGTTCGTTCTGGGTGGTGTCGATTGGCCGAACCAAGGGTGGATCGGGTCGGCTTGAAGCACAGCGCCAGGTCAGCATGCTCGTAAGTGTCAGCAGCGCGAGTCTGCGAGCGCCCGCGACGATCACGTCGTACGGTCCCGCGTCCGTGAAAGGCTCCGCCAACATCACCGGCGTGAACACAAACCCGCCGGGGTGGGGCACCTGCGCCTCCTCGAACGACACGTTGGCCATTTCTGTCAATCCCGCAACTACGCTGTTCGTACAAAAGCCGTCGAGTCAAGCAGTGAACGGCAGCAGCATGGCAGATTCGAACGCGGGGAACCTGAGCACGTACAACACGTTCGGCAGCGAGAGCTGGAGTTCGTTGATCGGCAAGGCGAACGTCATGGCCAGCGGCGCAAACCCGTCACCTTCCGGCACGTCGACAACGTGTACGACCACGAGCACGAACTGGGGTGAGCCACTGCGGTCAGCCTCGTACGTCGCCGGATGCACTAACTATTTTCCGATCGTGTATGCGTCGGGTTCATTGTCAATTAGTGGTGGTCGTGGACAGGGAGTGCTGATGGTGGAAGGCGATCTCACGATCAACGGCAATTTTTCCTACAACGGAATCATACTCGTGAAGGGCGATCTCAGGGCCAACGGCACGCTGGATGTATTCGGCGCTGTGCTCACACAAGGCGCGACAGACATACTGGGCAACGCCAACTTCAGCTACTCATCGTGCGCGGTGAGCAGTGCGTTTGCGGGACTCAGTACGCCAAAGCGCACTAAGCAGCGGTCGTGGGCGCAGATGTACTGAACGGAGGGCAGGACCGTTCGTTCGCCTGAATATTCTTCGCCCTATGCTTCGACCATTGCCATCTCGCGCGCATGTTCCGCAACAATCTTTTGCGCGGCTTCCGCTGGCGCAGTTTCGTAGCCATTGAATCGGCGCGTGAACGTTCCGTGTCCGTGCGTGAGCGAATACAATTGCGTCGCGTACAGGTGCAACTCTGATCTCGGTACAACAGCGCGCACGGTGGTCTGTCGTTCACTGGTTTCGGTGCCGAGTATGTGTCCGCGTCGCGCAGAAACATCGCCGAGCACGTCGCCGAGGAACGCGTCGGGGACTGTGATCTCCAGCAGATCGAGCGGTTCGAGGATCACCGGACGACACTTGGGCACCACAGTTCTGAACGCGAGTATGCCCGCCATCTTGAAGGACATTTCGTTCGAGTCGACCGAGTGCGTCGATCCATCGAACAGTTCCACACGAACATCCACCAGCGGAAATCCAGCAAGCACACCGCGCGCTGCCGCTTCCTGCACACCCCGATCAACAGCGGGAATGTATTTCGACGGAATCACGCCACCGACAATCCTGTCGTCGAACAGATAACCTTCGCCGCGAGGTGTCGGGCTGATGCGAATCCAGCAGTCTCCAAACTGTCCGCGTCCGCCGGTCTGCTTCTTGTGCCTGCCCTGCCCCTCGGCACGCGCGGTGACTGTTTCACGAAATGCGATGCGCGGCTTGGAAAGATCAGCCTGTACACCGAACTTGCGCTTGAGCACGGCCATCGCCACTTCGAGATGTCGTTCGCCAAGCCCACCAACAATTGTTTCGTGCGTTTCATTGTCGTAGTGCACTTCAAAGGTTGGATCTTCGTCGTGCAGACGGTGCAATCCGAGTTGTAATTTTTCTTCGTCTCCACGCGCTGTTGCCTTCACGGCGAAGTGCACCAGCGGCTCGGGGAATCTGATCGCTTCGAGGCGAATCGGATGTTCTTTGGTGGAGAGGGTGTCGTTGGTGTGCGTGTTGCGAAGTTTGGCCACGCAACCGATATCACCGGCATGCAGCACGCCCACCTCGATGCGTTCGCGTCCGCACGGAACTGAGAGATGTCCAATTTTTTCGGCCATGTCGCGCGTGGCGTTGTACACCTCGTGACCGCTGGTCACACGTCCCGAGAGAATGCGGAAGTAGCTCACATCGCCAACGTGTGGCTCGGCGAGCGTCTTGAACACCAGCGCAGCGAACGGTGCGTCGTCCTTCGCGTGCAGTCGAATCGTGTTGGAACCTTCTGCACCGGTGAGCGCGTGAATCTCTTCCATCTCGAACGCGTTGGGCATCAACTGCACCAGCTCCGTGAGCAGTGCACGCACACCGATCATGCTCTCCGACGAGACACAAAAAAGCGGGAAGAGGTCCATGCGCTTCATGGCTTCCTTCATCCCGCTCAGCGCTGCATCGCGATCGATCTCCCCGCCTTCGAGGTACCGCTCGAGGAGCGTGTCATCGGTGGCACTGATCGCCTCGATGAGCTCCTGCCGATACCGCGCAAACCGCTCAGCGCACTCGGGCGGGACATCGGCTTCTGTGTACTCGCCCTTGGCGCCGCCGGTGTACATGTAGGCGCGTTGCGTGAAGAGATTGATCACGCCGCGAAATGACGAACCGGCACCGATCGGTACTTCGACGGGAATCACCTTCGTCGTAAGCCGCTCCTTGATCTGCTCGTAAATGCGATCGAAATCGGCGAACTCCTTGTCCATCATCGACACAGCAAACAGCACCGGATCATTTCGTTCGACGGCCGCACGAAACATCCGCTCCGTGCCGACCTCCACGCCGGCTGCAGCACCGATCACGCATAGCGCGCCATCCGCCGCGGCAAGACCGGCCAGCGCATCACCCTGAAAGTCGAGCGATCCCGGCGTGTCGATGAAGTTGATCTTGCTCTCCATCCACTCGGCGTACGCGCACCCGAGCGAGATGGAGTACCCGCGCTCAATCTCTTCGGGAAGATGGTCAGTGAGCGCTGTGCCACTCTGGATGGTGCCATGTCGTCGGCCGGAGCCGGCGGCGAAGCAAAGCGCATCCACAAGACTGGTCTTACCACCGCCGCCGTGGCCGACCACGGCGATGTTTCTGATGCCCGCGCTATCGTAGTCCCTCATCGTTCCTCCAAATGGAGTCTGGGGATGAGAGCATGGCGCAGATTTGGGAGAACGTCAACTCAACTGATCCGTGTGCCGTTCTCAGCAGCCCGGAATACAAAGGGGCCACGATCGATTGATCGCGGCCCCTTTTGACTGCTCGAACGAGAGAGAAGGTGGCTAGTCGCCCTCCACTTCGAACGAAAACGCATCGGCTTCCCGAAGCGAATCCAGCCAATTTTCAACGCCCTGTTCGTCGCCCAGAGCTACGCTGGAAACGCTACCCATCGCTGCGGAGTGATTTCCGCGAAACGAAAAGGAAAGCGCCCTATCTGTTCCTTCGGGCCAGTCGCTCATACCGAGACCCGCCACCACCCGACGCAGTGTTGGCCCGTACTCCCCCAGCAGCTCGGTGGCACATGCCTGGAGCGTCAGGAAGGGGATATCGAGATCGCGGGTGATCAAACGGCCAGTGAGGCCATCGCGCCACGCCGAATCTCCAATTGCACCACGGTCCGGCCACACGCCAATGTGCCGCACGACACCCGACTGAGGTACTTCCTGCCGCTGACTCTCCACCGTGGCCGCAAGGGCCAAGGCAAGGGACTGGGCGTCGGCTGCACCATAAAGCGTGATTACTTCACGCTGAGAGCGCGTACCGAACGGAAGAACGGGAATCGAATTCACGTGCGCAAGCACCGGCGAATCACTCGGACGAGCCTCGAGTCGTACGAGGACGTCCATTGCTACCTCCTAATTATAAAAGTGAATTGGCGTTGGATGGACCGGTTTTTCGCCCGCCGTCCAGAAAAGACGGTCCACCAATCAAAGAGCAACGTAGATCGATGCCCACTACCTGATTGTGACGTACGTCGCATTGTTCGTCGCGATGTCGTCACGACTCGCTTCTGCACTACCGTTTAAAGGTCGTTCCCGTCACACCACGTACCCGATGTGTTACGTGTGAGCGTCGTCGGAGGCATCGATCCAGATGTCGCCCAGTAGTGCGAGCACCAACGCCACTGAGATGGGAACCACAGCAGCCACGTTTGACGTCACCGAATATCCAATCCTGAGCATCGGCGGGACGACACCCAACGTGAGCGCAGCGTAGAGTGCGGCGCAGACAAGCGCTGTGAAAACGCGCATCCGGTTTGTACGCGGCCACAGCACGACGACCCCCAGCACGCCACCCCACAGTGTTGCTGCGGCGAGGTGGTGGATGTAGCCGAGGGCGACGGAGGTGAGAGGCGCGTCGGCCGAGGCGACGCCAAATCGCTCCAGCAGCGCTCGTCCCACCAGTCGGAAGACTCGGCTTGTTTCGCCTTCGCGAAGTCCGAGCCCTATCAACGCGCCACCCGTGGCAATTGCGGTCAACGCACCTGTACCGAGTGCGCTATCAGCCAAGGTGCGGGAGCGCATGGTGCGCGAGCGTTCGGTTTCAGCCATGGTGAAAGCAACCGACGTCGCCACAACGACTCAAGGTCTGCGTAGAATCGAATCGCGCCAACAGGCAGCGCAACGCTCGCAAACACGATTGCGATCCATACTTCCACGGCTTAACGCCGCCGTGTCCGGGGCGTCCAACGCCGTGACCCTTCGCCATGAGCGTTAGAATGCGTCTTCCCCTTCGTTTCGTTCCTGCCACTCCAACTTGCGTGAACGCCAGCGCGGCTGTCCGTGCGATGATCGGCCTAGCGTCAGCGACATTATCCCTCGCCGCATGCGCCA
>JAYUWD010000250.1:0-1547 GCA_043753735.1 Gemmatimonadaceae bacterium | reverse complement strand
GTAACAAGCACGGGTTCGACAGCGACAATCACGGCGGTCGGCAACGGGACGGCTACCGTCACCGCCACGAGCGGCGCTGCATCGTCCAGGCTCGAAATAACAGTCGCGCAGGGGCTGGCCACGATCGCGCTCACGGCCGCAACGCCCTCCTTGACGATTGGCAGCACGTCCACGCTCACCGCGTCAGCACGTGACGCAAAAGGAATCGTCATCACGGGCGTCACGGGATACAGCTTTACCACGGCGAGGGCCGGCACGGCAGTCGTGAATAGTGCGGGCGTTGTTACTGCGATAGCTCCCGGTACCGTCGCCATCACCGGCTCGCTCACGCGCGATGGTCTGACGACAACCGCAAGCACGAACGTCACGGTCACGGCGCCAACGACTGGATTTGTCGCCTACCTGAACGGGGCAAACGAACGCCCGAATGCGACTCCCGTGTCCTCGACTGGCGCGGCCGTCTTCACGTTGAGCGGCACCACGCTCAATTACATCGTGACGTTCCAGGGACTTGCGAGCGGGCCAGTTGGCTTGCACATCCACTCGCCCGCTGGCGCTAACGTAAACGCAGGCGTCAGTGTCGATCTCCTGGGCACGCAGCAGTTGCTGTCGACCGGTGTACTCACGGGTAGTTTCACCGCCGCCGCGATCCGCACCCCAGGCGTTTCTCTCGACTCGATGCTGGTTCTAATTCGTACCGGAAGTGCATACGTCAACGTCCACTCCACGACCTATCCGGGTGGTGAGGTTCGCGGTCAGCTCGGCACACCGTAAGCAAGCGCAAAACATGCGGCGGTGCCAAATGGGCAACCGCCGCATGTGTGCTGTTGCTGGGCCGCCGAAGTCTCGTGGTAAACGGGGCTACTTGTGCAGCGCCTTTTCGGTGCCGGTCACCGGCCGGCTTACTCGAGTTCGTCGAGTACGTCGCCGAGTACGGTGAAGATCTCGTCGATTTGCGAATGATTGATGATGAGCGGCGGGGCGATGGCCACGGTGTCCCCCGTTTGTCGAATGAGGACCCCACGCTTGAAGCATTCGAGAAACGCCGCCGTCGCCCGCGCGCCGGGTAATTTTGCCCGCGGCGTGAGTTCGATTGCAGCTACTAGCCCGATGTTGCGCACATCGATGACATTCGGTTTGTCGCGCAACGCGTGTGCCGCGCTTTCGAAATAGCTTTCAAGCAGCGCGCCGCGGGTGAGGAGCGCATCGTTGGCGCAGAGGTCGAGCATCGCCAGCGCTGCTGCGGCGGCAAGCGGATGTCCAGAGTACGTGTAGCCGTGAAAGAACTCAATGCCATTCGGTGCACGCAGAACGACCGTATCATGGATTTCACGCTTTGCCATCACAGCACCCATCGGTACCGCACCGTTGGTGATCCCTTTCGCGGAAGTGATGAGATCGGGCGTGACCTGGAAGCGCTGGGACGCGAAGGGTGCGCCGGTGCGTCCGAATCCGGTGATGACTTCATCGAAGATGAGCAGGATACCGTGCGCATCGCAGATCGCGCGAAGCCGCTCCAGATAGCCAAGCGGCGGAATCAACACACC
>JAYUWD010000249.1:0-1550 GCA_043753735.1 Gemmatimonadaceae bacterium | reverse complement strand
ACGAGCCATTCGGCCCGTTTCTGCCGGGGTATGTTGCACCGACAGCCGGGCTGGAAGAGTGGGTTGGGATCGAACGCGAAGTGGTTCACGCGCAGGTGCGACAGGTGCTCGTTGTGCAGCTCAGAATGCGACGCGAACGCGCCGATTGGGCTGCTGGTGAAGCGCTTGCTCGGTGGTTGTTGCGGTTCGATCCGTTGCATGAAGATGCCACGCTGATGGTGGCCGAATGCACGATGTTGGCGGGTGCGAAGGCGGAGGCGATTGCAATTCTCGATCGCTATCTCGCCGAGATCGGCCCGGGCGCCGGCGACATGCGCCTGCCTGCGCTGCAAATGCGCCGGCGGTTTGTTGAAGCAGCGGGGGGACGTCTATCGTTTGCGCCGACCGAACGACACTTCGTTGGTCGTGACGACGAGATGACCGCCTTCACGCTGGCGATGCGCCGTGCGCGCTGGCGGGACGGCAGCGCCGTGTTGTTGCATGGGCCGTCCGGAATGGGCAAGACGCGAATGACAATTGAAGTCGGCAAGGTTGCAACCGTCGAAGGCGTTCGTGAAGTGCGCGGGTCCTGCTGCGAGAGCGATGGCTTGCGCATCCTATCGGTCGTGCTCGACATGCTTCCCGAGTTGATGGCGCAGCCCGGCGCGCTCGGCTGTGAACCTGAAAGCATGGCAACGCTTCAGCGTCTCGTGCCGGAATGCCGGAATCATCCCGATGGGCGGTCCCCGACAGAATCGAGCGATACGCGCGAATTGTGCTCGCCATCTGAACTTTCGATAGAGTCAGTGTTGGCGCGTGAGCCATTGCCGATGCCTTCATCTATTCGTCGGGCAATCGTCGATCTCGTCGCCGCCGTTTCCGACGAGCGCCCGCTGATGCTCGTTATCGACAACGTGCACTGGCTCGACGCCGCGTCGTGGGACGTGCTCGCCGACATCATGGAGCGCATTTCCGAAATGCGTCTGCTGGTGGTGATGACATCGCGCGAGCCATTTGCGTGTGCCGAACGCCCCGAGCGAGTGCCGTCTTCGCTGCGTGTGCGCGAATTGCCGCCGCTCACCGCCGAGCACGCAGCAACCCTCGCGCGCTTGATCGGCGAGGATTTTTCTGCGCCGGTCAGTGATGCAATCTGTCGCTGGTTTGTGGATGCTTGCGAAGGGAGTCCGCTCTTCCTTCGTTCGCTGGTCATCCATTGGATTGAGACGGGGGAGTTCGGTGGTGTCCCACCGACGTTGGAGCAGGTGATGGAGAGCCGGATCGCGAAGTTGAGTTCGGATGCTTTGCGTACGTTGCAGACGATCGCGTTGTTGGGGGAGCTGGCGAGTGTGGAGAGAGCGCAGCGCGTGCTGGACAGTTCTACGCTTCAATTGCTTGACTCACTTGATGAGCTCGCGCGCGCAAGTGCGTTTCGGGAGTCGACCACATCAAAACTTGAATGCCACGAATTGCTTGGCCGCGCAGCGGTGGGCTCACTGAGTCGCCCTGCGCTGACCATGTTGCACTTTAGGATCGCGGGCGTACTGACCGCAGATCGCTTCGACGAAGGCGGC
>JAYUWD010000248.1:0-4999 GCA_043753735.1 Gemmatimonadaceae bacterium | reverse complement strand
CCTGACGCCATCCGCGACGATGCAGCAGTTCGCCGGAACTGTCGGCGCTGATCGTGCACATGTCATGATCAAATCGCACCACGACCAGTTGCGCCGGTGGCAGCTCCGCCCCGTCTTCTTCGTCCTTGCCGCGCACCTCGATCGTCACGCCCGGCACCGATCGCTCGATACCGCGCGCAACACGTTCAGCGACCGCGTCTGAGTGATACAGTTTCGACTTGCGACAAGTCACACGCAGTCGAGCTGTCGTGCCGCGTTCAAACACACGCGACCAAGCGATCTTGGTCGCTTGTTTTTCGAGCGTCGCAAAATCTCGCGCTTCAAACACAGCCAGACGGACGAGCACGCGACTGGTCAATCGCGACCACAAATTGACGCGCAACACGTCAGCGAGCGTCGCATCGAACGCCACACCCGCGTCGCTGACTTCGCGCGGAGTGAGACCCATCGTCGCGAACTCCGCGGCAACCAGAGGCGCGAGACCGGGCGCGGTCACTGCAAACGCATCCAGCAGCGACGGTGGCGCCCCCTGCACTTCCTTATGCGGCTTGGCCGCCGGCTCCGCGACGGCGGCGTATGGCTTCATACGATTGCGCACCACGGGTAAGCAGGATTTTCCAAAAGTCTTCGGCATCGAGTGGTGGCGCAAACAGGTAGCCCTGTCCCAACTCACAACCTAGTTGAATGAGCACGCGACGCTGCTCTTCCGTCTCGATTCCTTCCGCCACGGTCTTCATCCGCAACGTTTCGCCCAACGCCACGATGGCGCTGGCCAGCACCGGCCCTTCGCCGCC
The DNA here is from genome assembly GCA_043753735.1 of Gemmatimonadaceae bacterium. GTDB lineage: Bacteria > Gemmatimonadota > Gemmatimonadetes > Gemmatimonadales > Gemmatimonadaceae > Gemmatimonas. The sequence continues at coordinate 4,205 of JAYUWD010000248.1, read as the reverse complement.
TTTGTCGATGACATCCACAAACGACTTGTCAATTTTGAGAATATCGATCGGATAGCGTTGCAGATAGCTCAGCGAGGAATAGCCGGTGCCGAAGTCGTCGATCGCCAAGGAAACGCCGAGTGCTTTGAGTTCGCCGAGACGCGCGATGGAAAGCGCCGTGTTGTGCATCAGCATGCTCTCCGTGAGTTCGAGCACGAGGTGCTTCGGATCGAGCCCGGAGTCGGCGAGCGCCGCACGCACATCATCGACAATGTCGGGTTCCTGCAGCTGACGTCCCGAAAGATTGACGGTGATGCGCATCGCGCGACCGCGCTCCACCTCCCATTGGTACGCGGTGCGACAGGCGCGCCGCAAAACCCAGCGACCGATCGCATTGATCAGTCCGGTCTCTTCAGCAATCGGAATGAACAGACCCGGCGGTACCGTTCCACGTTCTCGGCAACACCAGCGCACCAAAGCTTCCGCACCGATGATCTCGCCCGTTTCGAGAAGCACGATCGGTTGATACTGCAGAAAGAATTCTTCCCGCTCGATCGCCTGACGAAGGTCGGCTTCGACCACGAGCCTCTCGAGTGCCGCAGTGTGCATCCTCGGTTCAAAGAAAACATGCTGACCCTTGCCGCGCGTCTTGGCAACGTACATCGCAACGTCCGCGTTACGCACCAGTTCATCCGACGATTCGCTGGCCACCGTTTGCGCGATACCCACACTCGCGCTCACAAAGACTTCCTTGCCACCAAGCATGAACGGACGACCTAGTGCGGTCGCAATGCGGTTGGCAATTTGTACGACATCGTCGATGGCGTCCGCGTCTTGAACAAGCACGGCGAATTCGTCTCCGCCAAGTCGTGCGATCACGTCGGCATCGCGTACACATGTGGCGAGTCGGCGGGCCGCATCGACCAACAATCGATCACCGGCAGCATGGCCCAGTGAATCGTTGACGGTCTTGAAGTTGTCGAGATCGAGAAACAAAACCGTCACCGCCTGGCCCAGTCGTGATGCGCGCGTCAGCGCATGCCCAACCTGGTAGAGAAAGAGCGAACGGTTGGCAAGATCGGTGAGTGGATCGTGAAAGGCCTGGTGCATGTACTGCGCCTTGATCACACTCTGCTCAGTCACGTCGCGCGTATTGAGCACGAGTCCGCCAATGACAGATTCCTGCAACAAGTTCGTGCCGACGTTGTCGACCGTCATCCAGTCGCCGTTGGCGTGCGCCAATCGCCATTCCCGCTTGAGCGTGCCGACGTTGTTGCGCGGTCCTGTACATGAACGCGCATTGCGCGCGAGCTCGGCGAGGAATTGCAGCGCGCCCGGCGCATCTTCAGGATGCAGCAGGGCGACGAGTGAAGTATTGGTGAGTTTGATCGGATCGTGCCCCAGCACCGACGCCATTGATGGGCTGGCATACCGAATCGTGCCATCCGGATCGACGATCGTGATCACATCAGTCGAGTGCTGCACAAGGGCGCTGAACCGCGCTTCGCTCATGCGCGCCGTCGACTCGGTCAGTACGCGCAGTGTTTCGCGCGTCGATGCCGCCTGACGTGCGAACGCGAGTGCCGCGAGGACGACCGACCCGATCGAGAGTCCGAACAGGGGTTGAGTTCCCGCGTCGTGCGCCGCACGCAGCAGCAGACCAAAGCCGGGGAGCACCGCGACATACGGAATCAGACTGGTACTCTGTGCGAAAGGAGACGAGAAGATGCCCTGACGCAGCTGGCGCTCCGACATCGTCGCCCCCTTCACCCACGCTGCCGCAGCGAAAAGCGCAGTGCCAAATGGTGCAGCGATGCCAACCCAATCATACGCGACGCCGCCATGCGTCAACTGGACAACGATGGCCACGTGCGCGAGGAAGGACGTGAGCAGACCGACCGCGAGAATCACCAGCACATTCGCACGGTGCTGCAACGCCGTACGACGCCACACCACCGACGCAACGAGAATCAGCACGAGCTCGGCCAGCGCTTGGACGTGCGCCATGACAAACGCCGGCGACGGCGGACTCGATCCTCGTGCGGCCACCAAATAGTCGAACCAGAGCACCAGCACGCCGCCGACAACCACAGTCGCGCAGTCCAGCGCCAGCTTCACCCGATCCAATGCGGTGCGCGGAGCACTCGGTAGCTGCAGCAGCCCCACCAGGAGGACGGCATGCACCAGCAGTGGAGCGACGAGGACGACCAGATTTGGTGCATTTGAAATCAGCAGCTGATCCGCAAATGCGAGCACCAGCGTGATCACCTGAGCCACAAGAACCGCAATCCAGAATCGACGCGCCCCATGATCGAGAGCGCGGGAGCGCGAAAATTTCAGCGCCAGCCCCCCTGAAATGAGCGTCAGCAGTTGCGTCGCAAGCAGGCGAAGGAACGCAACGAGTCCGCCGTCGCGCGCGCCCACGGCGAACCATGTCGCCATCAGAGCCGCGTATCCGATCAGCCCGGCGAGCACCACCCAGTCGCGATTGCGAAGCAGGGTGTGCAATGACACCACCGGAACGCCCGGAGCGGTAGCGCCAGTGGCGGCTGTCGAATTCCGGCCCGAACGACGAACAACTGCGTCGACGGGTGAGGGCATGTTACCGGGATGAGGGGACGATCAGCTGTGGCTATTTCAGCTCGATGTCGCGCGGGCGGTTGCCCGCGAGCCGCTCCGTCCCCATTTCCAATAGACACGAAAGGCGAAGAGCACGACAAAGACCGATAGATACATGATCGGCTCCTCGACGTCTTTCTTGACTCCCCAGAGAAAATGAATGCAGCCGGCGATTGCCGAGACGTACACAAGGGAGTGAAGGGCATTCCATTTTTTGCCACCCAACCGCTTGATCGACGCCTTGGTCGACGTCAGCGCCAACGGTACCATGAGCAGAAAGGCGAACATCCCGACGGTGATATACAGGTGCTTGAGCACGTCCTCGACAATGTCGTTCACGTCGAAGAACATATCCAACCCAAGGTAGATCGAGAGGTGGACGATGGCCCAGTAGAACGCGGCCATACCCAGAAATCGACGCTCGGGGATGAGCCACCCCCACCGCGTCAGCTTGATGAGCGGGGTGACGGCTAACGAGCAAGCCAACAGTCTGAGGGTCCATTCTCCAGAAAAGTGTTCCACTTCCCGGATAGGGTTAGCCCCGAGCATGCCGAGCGGGTACATCGCCACCATCGCCACCACCGGGAGGGTGACCAGCGCCCAAAGAGCGGCATGCATGAAGCGCCGCGCGTAGGGTTCGGCGCGCTGAAGACCTCCGCGGTATTGCGCGTCGAAAGCGGCCAGACGCGCCCCCGAGCTCAATAGTTCTTCCTCAAGTCCATGCCCGAGTAGAGCGACGCAACCTGATCGCCGTAGCCATTGAACATCAGCGTTTTCTGCTTGAGGAACCGGCCAATGGGACGCTCCTTGGCCTGGCTCCACCGCGGATGGTCGACCGTCGGGTTCACGTTTGCATAGAAGCCGTACTCGCTGGCTTTCGCGTCATTCCAGGTGGTGTTCGGCTGTTTGTCGGTGAAGCGGATCTTGACGATCGCTTTGACCCCCTTGAACCCATACTTCCACGGCACAACCAGTTTGAGCGGAGCGCCATTCTGGTTCGGCAGCGGCTTGCCGTACATGCCGGTCACAAGCAGCGCGAGTGGATTGGTCGCTTCGTCCAGACGCAGCGCTTCCTTGTACGGCCAAGGCAACACGTCGCCCCGCTTCTGCCCGGGCATCCGGTTGGGGTCGAGCAGCGTGGTCATCTCGATATACTTGGCGCTCGGCAGCGGGTTGCATTTGGCGACGATGTCCTTGAGTTGGACGCCCTGCCACGGAATCACCATCGACCACGCCTCGACGCACCGGTGACGGTAGATCCGGTCCTGGAGCGGCAATCCTTTCAGGAGATCTTCGAGCGCAAAGGTTTTGGGCGTCTTGACCAGCCCTTCGACGGCCACGGTCCACGGCTTGGCGCGGAAGTTTTTCGCCTGATCCTTGGGCTCCTCTTTGGCGGTGCCAAACTCGTAGTAGTTGTTGTAGCTGGTCGCGTCGGCTTCGTCGGTGACCTTGAGTTGCGGGCCGCCGAGGGCTGCATGTCCAGTCGCCGACAGCGCCTGCAGCGCACGTGGGCTCAGCGCGGCGCCGAGTGCCAGGGCGCCGGCCGTCCCGACAAAGGCGCGTCGGTTGAGATAGACGGATTCCGGGGTGATTTCGGAAGACGGTAG
>JAYUWD010000247.1:0-5006 GCA_043753735.1 Gemmatimonadaceae bacterium | reverse complement strand
AGCCTACCTGTCGCTCGAGCTCCAGCACGCCTTCGTCGATCAGGTAGAAGCCGACGTGCGCGCGCCGTTCGTCCACCGTGTGCGCGATGGGATGGGGGGGCGTGGTCTCGGGCGTCTGCCGAGAATCTCCCGCCGGTGCCGTGATTTGCTCGACGATGTGCTCCCTCGCGAGATCGATGGCGCGCTGCGCGACTACCGCTTCGCTCTGTCCCGACCGTTTGGAGATACGTTCGACTGCATGTCGATAGCAGTCGCGCGTCGCAAACGTCATCAGGCGATAGAAGTTGGACGGATCGGTACGGAGCACGGCTTCCATCACGCTTTGCTGCTCGACGAACAGGCGCCAATCGCGCTGGCCGATACCGCGCAGACTCATGATGCTGTTTGCCATCATGAGTTGTGTCAGTGCAAGCTTTTGCGTCGACTGCGCGACCGAGTTCTCCGGGCTCACGCCCGCATCGCGCATCCAGTTCTCGAGCCACAGCAGTGGCGGCGAGGTGCCCTCCACTTGCCGGAGCGAGCGCAGGAACCGCGAGACGAAAGGCGGTGTGAGCGCGTGTTCGGCCTCCGCAAACTCCCGCAGGCCGTTGCGTAGCTCAGAACCACCGCGCGCGCTGGCCTCGACAATCCGCAACGCCCAGTGATCCGCGAGTTCGATTTCGTCAAGCCGATGGATGGTGCGCAGCGTCAGGCGCCGCACACTTTCGATCAGTCCGAGTCTGAGCATCGCCGGCATGGCCCACAGCTCGCCGACGGCAAGCGGTGTCACACTTTGAAACGCTTCCACATACAAATCGACATTTTCGAGATCCACCCGCGCTTCAGTGTGCGAAATGAGCGAGATCGCCATCTCGTACACCCGCGGATAGCCCGTCAATGGTCCACTGCTCAGCTCCGGTAGTTCGCGATAGAAATCGCCCGGCAAGCTGGCCCGAACTTCGTTCAGGTGCTCCTGCACCACGTGGTAATTGTCCAGCAACCACTCTGCGGCTGGGCCCGCATCGATTTCATCTGCGGACGCGGCTAGCAATCTCGTGTACGCGTCCGCGAGGATGCGTCGGGTGTCTGCCAAACGCGCGAGTAGGCGGGCTGAACGGAGTGGCGCGGGGCCTACGATTAACCGTTGGCCACGCGCCACTGCCCGCGCACGTGCGGCCAGATGGTCAGAACCGAGCAATTCGCCACGAATCGGACCAACCAGCAACTCCTCAGACGCGTCGGCCCGAAGGCGATCTGCTCGACTATTCATTGTCAGACTGCGCAGCCCCTACAGCGACTACGCAGCTGTGCCCGCCGCTCAGCGGCTGCGCCTTCGTTATAGTCGCGCTGACCTTAGACGACTCGGCGTCCCTGAATGACGCGCACCAAGATGACGATGACCGCAACAACGAGAAGGACGTGTATCAAACCGCCCATCGTGTAGGCGCTGACCATACCCAACAGCCACAGTACGACGAGAATGATGGCAAGCGTCATGAGCATGTGAAGTCTCCTTTGGAAGTTGAACGGACGTGTGTGCGACTGACACCAGATGTAGACGAAATCGATCCTTGCGAGCGCGGCCATGCCCTCCATGCCACCGCTTCACCCAATCGAACACTGACATCTATTCAAGTTCCGTACCGAAATATTTGATTGCACCCGTTTCATTGCCTGGTAAGCGACCACGGCGCCGGTCCGTTCTCAAGAAAACCAAACGGGCCGTTCTCTCGATGAGAGAACGGCCCGCTCGGTTGACATCGCGTCACGCGCGGTGGCTTAGCCAGACTGGTTTAGCCCCAGGTGCAATTAACGGTCGTTGAGCACGAAAGCGCGCAGCGGCGCACCGCCGATGTTGTTGTCGGCCGCAACGATGGTTCTACCATTGCCGGCTGCAAGTGCAAGACTGGCCACGTTGATTACCACTGCACCAGCTCGGGACGGTGCAGCAGTGCCCGCCGGTACGACGCGAAGTTGGTACGTGCCCGCGGGGACGGTCAGATACGCCGACACGGTCTGGTATGTCACGTTGCTCAGTGTCGGCGTTGCGGTCGCCAGGTCTGCACCGACTGCGGTGGCAAAGATATCGACGGCACCCGCGGACGGGCTCAGATGCACAACACGCACCTTCGCCTGCCCCGACGCCGGCAACGTGTTGTCGTCGGTGGTGAGGAACGCCGTCACAGCGGTGCCGCTCGCGCCCCCAACCCCAAATATGGTGCGGTCCTGATTGTCGGTCACGGTGAAGGTGATCGTCGCTACCGTTGAATTCGTATCCGCAGTGCGCTTGAGCACGAGCGAACGAGAGCCCGAAAGAATAGCTGAATAAAGCGCGGTCGACGGTGCCGCGAGTATCGCCGGGGTGCTTTGCGTGTACGTCAGATTCACACCGAACGGCACTTTCTCGAGAATCGCATTGACGCGACCTCTCGTGGTATCGGTGATGACGTTCACGAATCGAATACGTCCCTGTGCGCCTGATGGCGATAGCGGATCAGCCGACTCCTTTGTGCCGCAGGCCGCGCTGAACAACGCGAGACACGCGAGCATGCCCGACATCAGGGCAGCTTTCATGCTGGGTTTCGTGCAAGGCGCCACGCGCACTCTCGCTGTGTTGGTCGGATTCATGGTCATGGTTGGCGTTCTCACTGCACCGTGCAGCCGGAGGGAAACGTCGACGGCTCGGTAGGATCAGGAAGCGCCTGGAAGCTCGCGTTCGGATTCGCATTGCGATCGCCAATTGCATATGGCAGCCAGCAGCGCTGTCCATCAAGCGGAACGGCAGGTGCGGCTGTGGGGCCACGAATGGCACTGCGACGCCGTGCATCCTCCCAACGCAAGCCGGTGCCGAACAATTCGTAACGACGCTGCAGATAGATCTCCGTCAACAGATCTGCCTGCGTCAACTGCGAGGCAAGCGCTGGCAGACAGGCCTTTGGATCATCAAGCCCGCGTCCGCCGGTGCAATCGGTACGCACCGAATCGAGTGCGGCCTGTGCGCCGGCAAGATTGTTCTGCGACGCAAGTGCTTCCGCCTTGATCAGCAATGCTTCATCGGGCTGATACACCGGCAACGGCGCCTGCGGACTCGCCCAACGACTGAACGGATCGAGCAGCGCACCAATGCGACCGGTCAGCGTCGTCGATGGAATGACGAAGTACGAAAAACGCTGGTCTTGCGGCAACATCGATTGGCGCCACTGACGACGCACCGCAATGCCCTGCGTACCGCCGGTCACGGCGGCGTACGGATTCACGGTTGGCGCCGGAAACGTGAGGACAGAAATCGCCGTCGTCCCGCTGCGCGCCACCAGGTTCGCGGCCGTCAATGCGGTCGCTTGATCGCCGGCCATCCGTGCATAACGGGCACGGAAAAGCTGGATCATGTTCGACAGATTCACACCCGGAGTCAGGATGCTGTTGTTGAAGAACGCACTGGGCGCCGTGGCCGCGACCGTTGCGGCCGCCGAGTCCAACAGTGCACGCACCAACGGCAGTGCCTGTGAACGGCCGACGTAGGTGGGCGCCGTCACCCCAAGCGTTTGTACCGGAATCCGTTGATACGATTGCAACGCTTCGCCCAACGACTCGGCTTTCAGCGTGAACGCGAGCGCACGCAAACCGCTGCGTGTACCCGGATCGATCTGCGCCACCAGTGCATCGGCACCGGTCAGCAGGTCGTCTGCAGTGCGGACCGTGCGATAGACCGAATTGAAGACGTTGTCAGCGATACCGGTGCCCAAGGGTACGGCACCCTGTTCCGCGTCACTGATGGAAATGAGCGCTGCACTCGTTGCCGCAAATTCATCGGTGACGAGGCCCGCTGTGTACGCGAAGTTGCCGTACGATGTCGCGAAGCGTGACTGCAACCCGGTCGCCAGCGCGATCACGCCGTCAACGTTGTTCGTCACCTGCGCTTCGGTCGGCGCATTCGGATTCTGCAAATCGAGGCCGCACGCCCCGATGGAAATTGCGGCCAGTGCGACCGCGCTCTGTTTGATCACTCGCATGGGTATTGGTCTCCGCGGGTCAGTAAGTGAATCGCGCACTGACAGACCACACGCGCGGTATGGGGTAGCCACCGAAGTCGAAGCCGCGATCGGCTGCGGTTGTCTGCACGGATCCGACGCCACCGGCGTTCGTTCCAAACAGGTTGATCTCGGGATCGTAGCCACTGTATTTGGTCCACACCGCGAGGTTGCGGCCGGACACCGTGACGTCGATGCCGTTTTTGAAAACACGACGCACTGGCGCCGCATCGATTGAATACGTCGCAGAGAGTTCACGCAACTTCACGAATGAACCGTCTTCAACCCAGTACTGGAAGATGCCCTGCGTTCGAGCGTTGAAGCCGGGAGGCAGCTTGCGCGGATCGCCGAATGGCAACAACTCCCGCTGATACTCGTACGAGTTGCTCGCCACGCCAGCGTTCTGTGCACGCGTCGAAAGATTCATGACATCGTTGCCGAACACACCGTCCAGCAATACGCGAAAGCGCAGCTTCTTTCCGATGCTGAATTCATTCAACAGCGAGCCGAGCCACGACGGATTCGGATCGCCGATGACGGCGTTGAGCGAATCGTTGCACGTGCCCTGACTGATTGCACGACGCTGGTCGATCGTCGCACCCATGTCCACCGCCTGATTGCTGCGACGGTAACGGCCGAGGGAGTCGAGCAGCAGCGCGCCCGTCACGCAGTTACGCGCCGCGTACGACCCATAGAACACGCCGGCCGGCTGCCCGGCCCGAATGCGATTCGGATACCCGCCCGCCGATTGGAAGTCGAGAATGTCGAGCTTTTCAACGTTGTTCTTGTTCGTCGAGTACGTCGCCGTGGTCGACCACTTGAAGTTCGGCGCATCCACATTCGTTGTTTTCACCATCAGCTCCACGCCCTTGTTGGACATGCTGCCGATCGGGAAGAATTGACGGGAGAATCCGGTGCTGGTGGCCAGTGGTCGGAAGAACAACAGATCGGAGACCAGGCGGTTGTAGTAGGTCGCGTCCACCGACACCTTCCCGCTGA
>JAYUWD010000246.1:0-5007 GCA_043753735.1 Gemmatimonadaceae bacterium | reverse complement strand
TCTGTACGATGATGCAGTCGGGCCGACGCTTCGCGATGACGTGGTTCGCGAGAATGCTTGCAGCGACGCAGTGCTTCAGCGCCGTCACGTACCCGCGGTCGGTGGTGAGCTGCTCGTTCCACAACCCGTCCTTCGCGCTCATGCGCGCGGTCACGTAGATCTCGTTGACCGGCGTGTAGCACCTGACCCATGGGAAGCGCTCAGCCACCGCTTCTGCATATTCGGCGAAGTGCACCGGCAGCTCGGGGTTTTGAAAATTTCCGAGCCAGTCGGGCACGCCGAAGTGCAGCAGGTCGAGGATCGGCGTGATCTCAAGCCGTCGCATCTCCGCCATCACGAGGTCGGCGAATTCCCAGTCGTACTGGCCTGGCCCAAGGTGCACACGGTGGTACGGCAGGCCATACCGCAGGTATTTCAGCCCGAGCTCTTTGACGAGCCCGAAGTCCTCGCGCCAGTAGCGGTAGTGGCCACACTCCTCGAGTTGGTCGCGCCGCGTCCGGCCGTGGTTGATTGTGGGGTTCGAACACTCGATGCCGGTTGCAAACCAAAAGTTGCCTGGCGACCCCGTGGGAAGCCCCACCCCCGACGTGCCCGCCCCGCCGCCGTGCTCGTCACCGGAATAGTTGCCGTCGCGGTGCGCGTTGCGCACCATCTCGAGAAAGCTGACATCGGTCATGCGGCTGCGCCCTCGCGTGCGCGGGCAAGAAAACGGTCGGCGGTGCGGAGTGCGAGCGCCATGATCGTGAGCGCGGGGTTTACGCTGAGCGCGCTGGGGAATACGGAGTTGTCACAGACGTACAGCCCCGGCACGTCGAAGGCGCGGCAGTCCGCATCGACTACCGCCGCGGCAGGGTCGGTGCCCATTCGGCATGTGCCGATGGTGTGCGCCGTCCGCGGGTATGCCCACACGTCCGCGGCACCTGCAGCCGCCCAGATGCGGCGCAGCGTACGCTCAGCGTGGTCGCGCATGCGACACTCGTTTTCGCCGAGCGAGAAGTGGATGCGCGGCTTCTGCAAACCTCTTGCATCCAGTTCGTTGGAGAGTTCAAGAAAGTTTTCGTCGTACGGCAAGCAGTCGCCGAGCACGTTGATGCCGGCCGTGTGATTGTAGCTTCGCATGTGCGCGCGTAGCGGCTCGCCCCATAGCCCGCGCCCACGCGCAACCTGCGAAGCGTACGTGACCGGCAGCACGCCGATGCTCTGGAGCAGGTAGCCGCCAACGAAGTCGGCATCGCGCGGCCGGTGCATGTCCTCCGAGATGAGCGCGCCCGGGATCCCCTTGAACGGTCGGATCTCGTCTGCGAACCGGCCCCAAAGTTGGAGCCCGACGTGGGCCATGAAGTTGCGCCCCACTTGACCGCTGTCGTTGGCCAGACTGTTCAGCAGGAGCAACCGGGGCGTCTCTACAGCGCCCGCGCACAGGAAGACGGCACGGCAGCGCTGCCGGTGTTCCACGCCATTGTGGTGGTACACCACCGCGGTCACGTGTCCGCGCGTGTCTGTCTCAATGCGAGTGGCGAAGCATTCCGCCCGGATCTCCGCGCCCGCCGCGACGGCAAGCGGCAGGAACGTGACGTCCATGCTCGCCTTTGCTCCCGTCGTGCATCCGGCCTCGCAGAAGCCACGGTTCACGCACGCGGCCCGCCACCCGATGCCAGGCTGATAGTAGGAGCCGGAGAGCGCCGCGTTGGCGGCCGGCGAAGTTTGAATGCCCAGCGTTGCGCACCCTCGCTCCATGAGCTGCGCCGCGCCGTTCAATGGCAGTGGTGCGAGCGGGTATGAGGTCCGACGCGGTGGCCCCCACGGGTACGACGCGGGGCCGGAGACCCCAAGCGTGCGCTCAACCTCTTCGAAGTACGGTTCAAGCTGCGCGTACGTGAGCGGCCAGTCCGCCCCGACGCCAAACTCGGAACGCAGGCGGAAGTCATCGGGTTGCGGCCGCGGCACGTACGCGGTGTAGTGAAGCGTGGAGCCGCCAACGCCGATGCCCGAATTGTTACGGCCGAAGTGCGTAGGGTCGCGCCCGGCGCTTAGCCGCTCGTCTGACCAATAAAGCTTTGACTGCGCGCGTTCGTCGGTTGCGAAGTCTTTGGCGGGATCCCAATGGCAGCCAGCCTCGAGCGCGACCACTTGAAGGCCGGCGCGCGCCAGCCGCGCGAGAAGCGGCGCGCCGCCGGCGCCAGTGCCGACGACCACCACGTCGATCTCCTCGCTCGGGGCGTATCGCCATGCCGACGCGCTTGGCTGGCCACTTATTACAAAGGCAGCTTGATGTTTGGCGTCTGCAACGACGCGTGGGGTGGCTGCGCTTACGGTCGCAGCGGTTGCCGTCGCGGGGCTTGCCGTCGCCGCGGGGCTGGCCTGGGGGATAGGCTCAAACGGAGCGCGGGCGCCGAGTCCCACGGTTTGCCACCCGTGCGCGTCCGCCATTCCCGCAAAGCCGATCTCCTCCTGCGCTAGCGGGTGGCTGTAGTAGCTCTCGGCAATCTCCGCGAGCAGCTCCTCAAAAAATCGCGTCGATGGAAGCGCAGACCACGTGGGACCCGGCGCGGTCCCACCTTGCACGGCGTGCAGCACGGCGTCTTTCTGCGTCGTGTCGAGTGCCGTGAAGGGCGCTCCGAACACCGCGTCGGCTGTTTCGTCGATCCCGCGCAGACCGCGACGGTACGCTTCGGGGTCGGACGGCAATACGTCGTATCGCCAACCGTCCGCCTTGCCGTCGGCAAGCCGCTCGTCGATGGTCGCTGATAATTGGATCGGCGCAGCCCGCTCTGGCTGCGGGATCAGTCGCCTGCACGTCGCGCACAGCGTCGCCCACTCGCGTGCATTAAAAAAGCGCGGTGGGGAATCGGCGTGCGGCGCGAGCCGGTCGAGCAGGACCGCCCTCGTCGCAGGCGTAATCAGATCAGTATCCAGCAACGCGCGGACACTGCCCTCTTGGTAATGCGGAGCCGCCGTTTTAGCTGATGCCTGCATTTCCGGAGGCGTGGAGGCGCCCATGATTCAGTCGCTTGCCGAGAGCCGGCCGCCGGTCACGTGCACTAAGCTTCCGGTCATGAAGCTGCCGTCGCTGGACGCGAGCAGCACGTACGCAGGCGCGAGCTCTTCCGGCTGGCCTGGCCTGGCGAGCGCCACCTCGTGGCCGAAGTTACGAACCTCTTCAATGGGCAAGGTGCCCGGAATGTTCGGCGTCCATACTGGTCCGGGCACCACGCAATTTACGCGAATATTTCGCGGGCCGAGGTAGAGCGCGAGCGATTTGGTGAAGGCGTGGATGGCGCCCTTCGTCGCCGTGTAATCGATGAGAATCGCGAGCCCGGTGAGACCGACGATACTGCCAGTGTTGATGATGGCGTCGCCGCTCGTGAGGTGCGGCAGCGCTGCCTGCGCCATGAAAAAATACCCATAGATGTTCGTGCGGAATGTGCGATCCCACTGCGCTTCAGTGATGTCCTCAAATCGGGTTTGCGCCACTTGATAGGCCGCATTGTTCACGAGGATGTTGAGCCCACCGAGCGCGGCGACCGTGCGTTCCACGGCGTCGCGGCACTGCGCCGCTTCGCGCACATCGGCTTTAAGAACGAGGCACTTTCTCCCCTTCGCCTCGACCATCTCCCGTGTGGTGTTCGCATCGCCGTCGTTCACGTTGTAGACGATCGCTACGTCGGCGCCCTCCATCGCATACGCGATGGCGACTGCACGCCCGATCCCCGAGTCGCCGCCCGTGATGAGCGCCACCTTGCCGCCAAGTTTGCCCGCCGAGCGATAGTTCGAAAGGTCGCTGTCTGGACTTTGTATCATGTCCGACTGTCGCGCCGGATACGGCAGCGTCTGCCCGCGAATATCCGATGCCGTTGGGCGTGGTTCCTCATTCACGGGGGCGTTCCTCTCGAAGTGACAAACGTGATAGGCGTTCTAATCGGTGTCGGTCGAGTATCTGGCGTGATAGCCGACCGCGCGAGCGCCAACTAACGGGCGGCGGCGTCATTCCCCGTGCCTGCCGCCCGCTGGCGCGCCTCGTGATGATGAGGACGGCAGTCCCCGTGGAGGGGCGATGCCGGCGGCGACCGATTCGAAGTAGATGCAAGACCAGCGCCCGCGCCAAACGCCCCCGAACGTGGTCGAGGGTCGGGGTGTGTCTCAGCGGGCGCGGGGTTGCCGCGGGTCGTCGCGCCGCGCCGCGCCCGGTTCTGACGGTCGGCGGGTGGACGGGGCAGTGCGCGCACCGCCAGGCGCGGCCGTGGACGCGCGCGTGCGCAGGTGTGTGAGAATCTGGTCAATCACGGACAGCCGGGTGATGAACGCGATGAGCGCATGGGCCGCGGCACGTGGGGCACGCGAGGGGGTCGACCGTGAAGATCTGCTGCAGGAGCGCCGCCCACCGGCGATTCGCGTCGACGGGCGCGAGTCGTGGCGTCAGCGCGATCGTGGGGGGGGGCATCGGCCGGGGCTGGCTCGGCCTGACGCCGTATCCCCCAGAAGCTTTTGGGACACCGAGACGTCTCGAAGACGATGTTTTACGCGCACGTCTTGCACCGTGTTGAGCGCGGTGGTCGGAGCCCCTCTCGATGTCGATTTCCGATAGCCTTGGGTTGCGAGCCACGACATGGGTCGCGCCATGGGTCCACTCTGCAGGACTCGGCGTTATGCATGGTTACTCGCGGTCTAATTCGGCGAACCGATAACAAGCTTCGGTAGTGCAAGTGGAAGGTGTGCGGTGGGTTGCGAACCGCGGCAGGGTGTGGCGGTTTCGGGACTATGCAGCGATTTTGAGGGATATAACCACCACTTTGCTGCAATGCGTTGATGTGGAATCGCAGATTTGGCTGTCTAATTAGCGTTAGGTAGCTCTCACGAGCCGAACACTCGATGATACCAGTCCCTTTCCGCATGGCCACAGCTCACATCCGAGAGCCAAACTCCTAGCGTGGTCAATGAACACGTTGTCGAGATTGTATGCGACGACAACGTGACCCACGGTACCTGTGCCCCTGCGCGTACGCTTGC
>JAYUWD010000245.1:0-1556 GCA_043753735.1 Gemmatimonadaceae bacterium | reverse complement strand
GCTTTCGCGGGCGTGCAGCGATTTCGGAACTGCTCGTGCTCGACGAAACGATGCGCGCCCAGTTTGTTGCCGGTGCGTCGCTCGAGGCGATGCGATCGGCAGCGCGCGCGCGTGGCGTCGCGTCATTGCGCGACGATGGCTGGCGGCTGGTGACCGAAGGTCGTACCACGATCGCCGAAGTCGCACGCGTTGTCAGCGAGGACGAGGCGCCGTGAGTCGGGTTTTCGTCGGTACGTGTCATGATGCGCGTGTTATGCACAGCTGTGGCCGTGGCTGACGCCGCGCGGTGGCGCTACGAGGCCGCTGATGCAACCGGCGCTACCGTCGCCGGTGAAATCGACGCGCTTTCGGAGCGCGACGCCATCGACACGCTGCGTCGTCGCGCGCTGTGGGTAACCACGCTCACGCCTGCGTCGGCGCAGCCAGCGCGTTCAAGCGCCGAGAGCCAGCGCGGCAAAGGCGTTTGGCTGTCAAAATCGTCGTGGTCGACCTGGCGCTCTCGTACATCGCCGCGGGAACTGGCGATCATCACGCGTGCCGTGTCCACACTGCTCTCGGCGGGTGTGCCACTCGATCGTGCCCTGACATACGCGGCCAACCAGGCGCCTGACGAGGCATCACGTCGGTCGTTTACCACCATCCGGGATGCCGTGCGGAATGGTGAGTCCCTGTCGCGTGCCGTTGCCTCACAGTCGCTCTTCCCCGCGTACTTCGCACCGACGCTGTCTGCGGGTGAGGCGTCCGGGACGCTCGACGCTTCACTCTCGTTGCTCGCCGATCATCTCGAGCGCAGTGACGCCGTGCGCACGCGCCTCCAAGCTGCCCTGATTTACCCAGCCATTCTGGGCGTGGCGTCGATCATCGGTGTGACCGTCATCCTGCTTGTCGTCGTGCCACGTTTCGCCACGCTCATTCAAGCCAGCGGTGGCGCGTTGCCATTGAGCACCCGCACGTTGATTGCTGTGAGCAACGTTGTGACGCGCGGCTGGTGGGCACTGCTGATCGCGGCTGTCCTGGTGGCAGTCGGGTGGCGGCGCGCAATGACGGACGCGTCAATCCGCCGACGGTGGGATGCCGCGCTGCTCCGGCTTCCGATCATGGGCCCACTCGAACGAACCCGCGGTGGTGCCGCGTACACCGGGACCTTGTCCGTTGCGCTCCGGTCGGGGGTGGGGCTGCTGGCAGCGATGTCGCTCGCTCGGGCGGTTGTAACGAACTGCCAACTGAACGCCGAACTGGCCGCCGCCGAATCCCGCGTGCGCGACGGGGGCACGCTGGCCCGTGCGCTCGACGGTGCGCTGCCTCCCCTCGCAGTGCGGCTCCTCGATGCCGGTGAAGTTGGCGGCAATCTTGCGACCTTGGCGTCACGCGCCGCGGAGGCGGCCGAAAGCGACGTAGAGCGAGCCGTAAGCAAGGCCGTCACGCTGGTGGAGCCTATACTCATTCTAGGATTTGGCGGACTGGTCGGCTTTGTTGCACTGGCACTTCTTCAAGCGATCTACGGCATTAACGCGCGAGCACTCTGATCGTCCATTGTTTGGCAGGATACGCTCACA
>JAYUWD010000244.1:0-5026 GCA_043753735.1 Gemmatimonadaceae bacterium | reverse complement strand
CCGCACCAACCGCCGGCAACCCCGCGCAATACAATACAGCCTGCGCGATGTCGTCGAAGGTGCCGCCGAGGCTGGTTTTGGCGCCAAACACCTTGAGCATCCGCACCTGCACGCCGGCGGCGACACCCGCACCACCCACCCCGTTGTTCGCGCGGGCCGCGATCGTCCCGGCCACGTGCAGGCCATGGCCGCCGGCTGTTTCCCTCGCCCAGCAGGTAACGCCGGCAACGGTCGCCAGCGAAAAGCTCGTCAAACGAGTGGGGTCGGCAGAGCGGCCGCCGACGTTGCTGTTTCGCACCACGGCATTTGTCGTGCACTCGACGATGGCATCGGTCGGCTCGGCCTGCACAAAGTCGTAGCCGTCCGTGGAGAACACGCTACCCATGTCCGGGTGATCGGGGCGCGTGCCATCGTCGATTACGGTCACGTTCACCGTGGACGAACCCTGCTGCCGAGCCCACGCCCGCGGAAGATCGATGAAGCGGTAGTGCCACGCCTGATTCAACCATAACGGATCGTTGGGCACGACTTCATCGGCGGCGGCCATGTTGACGCGGGCCTGCCAGCTGCCCTTTTCCACTTCACTCGGATCGAGCGGCGTTCGCGACATCACCGGCTGATGCATGTACCCATTCCACTCGACTGCCTCCACGCGACGGTCGGCCCGCAAACGTGCCATCAACGCCTGCCCCGCGGAATCGCTCACGGCCTTCACGACCACGTAGCGCAGCGGAGCCGATGCACGGAGCACCGTCCCTTCGCTCGCAGGAATCATGGACCGAGCCAGTTGCATCATCTGCTGGCTCATTTGCTCTGCGCCAGCGCGGGTCGCGACGGACTGCGCAGTCCATCCCCGTTCCATCGCGTCGCCGTAGTACGTCACGAGCAGTTCGCCGGCCACGTGATCGGGAAGCTTCGAGGACTCGGCGATCCGGGCGCGGGCGGACCCCACCAGCGCATCAGGGGCGCGTCCGGGGCCAAAGCCGAGCTCGGCCATTTCGCTGTTGGGGGACAGTGAAATCGTACCCGCGATGGTGACATCGATGGCCGTTGCCGAAAAGCTGATTGGGCTCGCGATCTTCACGCCACTGGAAATCACCTGCGCCTCTTGCACCCCGGTGGTCGTGCCGAGCGTCCAGACCGCGGACGCGACACCACGCACGTCGGTGGTGTTGGTGGCCGGCGCGATCGTCCCCCCGCCACCGACGACGCTGAATGCGACCGTTGTGCCCACGACGACCGCGCCGTATTGGTCGACCACCTTCACGACGAGCGGTTGCGGCAACGGGGCGCCAATGAGGGCCCGCTGGAGGTTGCCCGAAACGGCCACGAGCGCGGTCGGGGACGGCTTGTCCGCGACATCCTTGGTGCAGGCCGATACACCCAAAAGCAAAAGAGCAATCGACGACCGCCGAAGAGCGACAGACACAATGACTTGCCTCAATAAAGAGAATTGGATCAAGAGCGCGAGAACGTATGCGCTCCGCTCCAAGACTGCAATGCGTGATGGTCACATCATCGTGCCCGCGAATTCGCCTGACAAAAAATAGCGCCCGTCTTGTGAGCGCGTGCCACGCCAATTCTGCAGAGCTTCCCTGCGAAATTCCGCCATCTGCTCTGGTCGATGGCGATCGCGTCCTGGGCATGATCCTTATACGTCGTGGCATCGTGATCAAGGCGTATCACGACTGTCGCTGCGCCGTGCGCAAACTGTGACGATCGCGCGGGATTATCGGCATGCACACGTGCGTCAGCCGCGTATTCCCGCCCCTCAGCTCCGTTGCCATGATTCCGTCCTCAGGAACCCGTCTGCGAATTGCATGCGCGTTCGTATTTGCCATATCCTGCCTGTCTGCAGCACCATTGACGCGGCTGTTTGGACAAGGAACCGACGCGAGTATTCGCGGACAGCTTACCGATAGCGCCGGCGCCGCCATTCCCGGCGCCACAATCGAAATTCGCAACCTGGCATCCGGGTTCGTTGCGCAATCCAAAGCGTCCGAGCGCGGTCGCTACACGGCCACACAGCTACCGCTCGGCGGTCCATATCGCATAACCGTTCGCGCCGTCGGCTTTCGGCCGACCAGCCGCGACGGCGTGCTGCTCAACATCGGGAGTGCGGTGACCGTCGACTTCAAGCTTGCGGCGAGCACGGTGCAGTTGCAGGAGGTCACCGTGTCTGCAGAGCCCACGCGTGTGCTCGAGCGCAACGGTGCGGTGACACGCATTGGTGCGCAACAGGTGCGGGAGCTCCCCAATCAGAACCGGCGTTTTCAGGACTTGACCAAGCTTTCGCCACTGGCGGGAAACGGCTCCAGTCTTGGCGGCGCACGTGCCATGAGCACGGACGTTCGTATCGACGGTGTGGGTGCGCAGATGAACAACACGGGGCAGACGTTCGCGGGCCCGCTCACGATGACCGTCGAAGCGATCCGCGAGTTCGAGATCGTCACCAACGAATACGATGTGAGCAAGGGACGGCAGGGCGGGGGACTGATCAATGCGGTGACCAAGTCGGGGAGCAACGCATTCGCCGGTTCCGCGTTCTCATATTACCGCGACAAGCAGTTGACCGCCGCAGATCTTCGTGGTGTTCCCGCGCAGAATTTCACGGTGCGTCAACAGGGAATCAGCTTCAGCGGCCCGATTCTCAAGGACAAGTTGAGCTTTTTCACCGTGTACGATCGGACCGACCAGTCGCTGCCACTCGAAGTGACGAACGTGCGCGGACCGGCGGACGAAACCGAGCTTGGAATCTCGCGTGACTCGCTGACACGAATGACGTCCATCCTGGGTCGCAAATACGGACTCGATACGACGCAGCCACAGTTCGGTGTGTTCTCGCGCAAGCCGCTTAGTCAGGCGTTCTTTGGTCGCGTGGATTGGCAACTGTCTCCGAAGCACCGGCTCACGCTGCGCAACAACACCACGCTGTACGAAGACCCTGAGGAAATTGGAGCTGACCAATCGTTGCACTACGCCGAAAGCCGAGGCGGGGCCGAAGTGAACAGCTATGGATCGCTGCTTTCGCTCCGCTCGGTTTTTCCGTCCAATATCGTAAATGAGTTCAAGTTGCAGGCGTTACGTTTTACGCGCGAGCGCATTGCGCGCAACGAATTGCCACGCGGCTTTGTGCGCATAGCCTCAAAGTTGCCCGACAACTCCAGTCGCACAGTGACAGTGCAATTCGGGGGCAACCGCCTCGCACCCGAGCGATACAACGAACGTCAATTTCAATTGGCCAACACGCTGTACTGGAACCGTGGATCGCAGACGATCACGCTTGGCACGGACAACATCGTCACAAAGATTGCGCGCTATCTCCCCGTCGAGCAACGCGGGCTCTTCGAGTTTGACAACCTGGCACAGCTCGATGCGCAAACGCCGGCGCGCTACAGTCGACAGGTGCCACTGAAGGCTGGCGGAACGACCGCCGACTTCACCGTCGCCGACTTGTCGCTCTTCGGTCAATCCGAATGGACAATCGGTCGCACACTCACGGCGTCAGCCGGTGTTCGACTCGACGGCGTGACGTTTCTCACCGGTGCGGCCTACAATCCGCGGGTCGAGCAGCGACTCGGCGCGCGCACGGATGTGAAGCCGAACAACTGGATCGTGTCGCCGCGTGCGCAGGCCACGTGGGATGTGTCTGGTGACGGTCGACATGTGTTTCGGCTTGGAGTCGGTCGTTTCAGCAGCCAGCCGCCGTACAACGTGCAGGTGAATCACATCCTGCAGAGTGGCCTCGAAGCCGTGGACATCATTCAAGTCGGTGCTGCAGCGCCGCGCGCGGACTTTGCGAGCTATCGTCGCGATCTGTCCACCGTGCCAGGCGTCCCGGCCGGTGTCGCTGCGTCATCGATTCCGGCGTATGTGAACTACTTCGGCAAGGACTTTCGCGTGCCTACGACATGGAAGGCGAGCGGAGGCTACGAGTATCGCGTTTGGCGCATGCAGCTTGGTGTGTTTGGTTATCTGGCACGCACGGTCGACAATTTTCAGTACTATGATCGCAACATGGTGAAAGACCCGTTCTTCACGATTGAGGGGGGACGTGGGGTGTTTGTACCAGCCGCCTTGATCACGAGCGCGGGTCGCACGAACAACGCCGACACGCGCATCTTCCCCGATCTGGGCCGCGTGCTGGAATTGGTTGGCGACTCGCGCCTCGAACAACGATCGGTCGTGCTGCAGGGCGCGATCACGCTGCCGCGTCAGTCGTCCATTTCACTGTCCTACACCAAGAACAGCACCAAGGACAACTCATCCTTCAACTGCTGTGTGGCGTTGACATCGACGTTCTCGCCGAACACCGGCGATCCGCGCAAGCTCGCCGATTCATGGGGGCCGAGCGACAACAATTTCCGCGACAAGTTCGTGGCGGCGTTTCTGCTCCCACCCGTGTGGGGCTTTCGCGTGACGGGGAGCTGGGTCGGCATTTCGGGGCAGCCGTTCTCGCTCGTCATCAATGGTGACGTGAATGGTGACGGCACCGCCAACAACGATCTGGCGTTCGTTTTCGATCCGGACGATCCGGCCACACCAGCCGACATTGCGACGGCGATGCGCAAGGTGCTCGCCAATCCCGCCAACCGCGCCCGTGATGTGATCAGTCGCAATCTTGGTCGCATCGCGCCGCGCAATGTGGGGTCGTCCCCGTTTCGTGGTCAGACCGACCTGCGCGTTGCGCGTGACATCCATACCCTGCGCGGTCAGGCGATCGAACTGACGCTCGACGTCTTCAACTTCGACAACTTGCTCAACCGCAAATGGGGCGGGCAGTACAACCTTGCTTCGGCGCAGCAGCTTGTTGCCGTGAGCGGCTTCAATCAAGCCACCAAAAAGTACACGTACAGGGTGAACGAACAGGTTGGTACCGCCGTGAAGAGTGGCAGCGCATATCAGATCCAGGTTGGAGCGAGGTATCGCTTCTGATGCGACCATACCGTCGACATGCGGCGCTTGTGGTGCTGTTGACCGCTGTGTTCCTGCTGTTGCGCGCACCGACGCCGGCTTTTTCAGGAGG
>JAYUWD010000243.1:0-1564 GCA_043753735.1 Gemmatimonadaceae bacterium | reverse complement strand
GGGGCTACTTCTGCCAGATCAGCGATTCGACCACCAGCTACGGTTCGTATTCCGGCGCCGTCCCCAACGAAAAAATCACTTGGGGAAAGCTCGGGATCGACACGCCGAAGTTCGTCATCGAATCGGACGCATCGATTGTGGCGCCACTTGTGTTCGCGCTTGTTCTTGGACAGTAGCCGCCGAGAATCTGGCCGAGCACCAGACAGCGTTGCCCGTCCGAGCTGTTCAGGGGCAGCAATCCATCAATGACTCGTCACATTTTTGCGGATCCAACCGGCCGACGGTGGCGCGTGCTTCGGCGTGCGGCGCTGGCGGTCGGTGTTGCTACCACAGTGCTGATGTTGGCACTGGTCGTGTATCTCCTCATTCCGCCCGCGCTCCCTGCGTTTTCTCCAGATGTGCGACTAACGCGCGGGCTGGCACAACTGCCTACGCTACGCGCGACACGGCGCACGCGTGAGCGTGAAGTGGCGCGTCGTCGACTGCTTGCGTCCCTCGATCGTAGACCGCCGGTGCCAGCGCTTCGCCCCGCCGCGATCCCGGTGCAGTCGGTCGCCAGTGTGCGGGCGGCGTCGACTTTGGGGGCGGAGTTCACGGCGTTCTATGTGAACTGGGACGACAACGCCTTTGCGGCGCTGCGGCAACACGCGGAAGACATCGACTGGCTTGTGGCCGAATGGGCGTTTGTTGCCCCGAATGGTGATTCACTGCTGACGAAAGTGGATCGCCGCGTGCCCTTTCTGTTAGCGACACTGAAGCCGGAAGATCGACCGCGAATTCTGGCCATGGTCAGTAACTTCGATTCGGCGTCAAAGCGTTTTGATGCGAAACGAATCGTTGCGCTGGTCGGTCGAGCCGAGGCACGTCAGCGCGCCGCGCAACAGGTGGCGCAGCTGGTGCGAGAATGGGGATTGGCTGGTGTGACACTCGACTTTGAAGAGATCCCCGAAAAACTTCATCCGCAGCTGCGCGCATTTCTGATCGAGCTGCGACTCGCGCTGAACGCCGTGCAGGGCACCGGGCCACCGCTGATCGTGTCCATGTCGCTGGCTGCGGATATATCGCCGTCGCTCCTGGCCCAGTATGCGACGCTGAACGATCGCATCTTTTTGATGCTGTACGATGAGCACTACGGCAAGGGTGATCCGGGACCTGTTGCGAGTCAGAGCTGGTATGAGCGTCGAGCCGCGGAGTTGCTCAAGTCTGTGCCGCCGGAGAAAGCGATATTGGCGATCGGCGCGTACGGTTACGATTGGAATGATGCTGGTCCCGCGGCGTCGGGCGATGCACTGACATTTCAGGAAGTGATGGCGAAGGCGCGCGAGCATTCCGCGCCGATACATTTTGACAGCGTTGCACTCAATCCCTACCTCACATGGTCCGATGACGATGCAACCGATCATGTTGCATGGTACCTCGACGGCGCCACGGCCTACAACCAACTGATCGCGGCTCGACGACTCGGTGCGCGTGGCAGCGCGTTGTGGCGGCTCGGCGCCGAAGACCCATCGCTCTGGCATGCACTGCGCCCGGGGGGGCTCGACGATCGCGGGGTCGCGCTGGA
>JAYUWD010000242.1:0-5057 GCA_043753735.1 Gemmatimonadaceae bacterium | reverse complement strand
CGGAGACTTCGGGAGGCGTGTAGCGCTTGCCCCCCACTTCGACGGACGCAACATCGTTCGGGCCAGCGACGATTTTGTAGGGAACGCGAGACTGCTCGCCCAAGGCTTCCGACGTGCGGCGCCCCATGAAGCGCTTGATCGAAAAGATCGTGTTCTGCGGGTTGGTCACGGCTTGGCGCTTGGCGATCTGCCCAACGAGGCGCTCGCCATCTTTTGTAAAGCCGACCACGGACGGCGTGGTCCGTCCACCTTCGGCGTTCGGAATCACGACCGGATCGCCACCCTCGAGCACACTAACAACCGAGTTGGTAGTGCCGAGGTCGATACCGATAACTTTCTCTGCCATTGCTTCCCCTTTTCGGCGATAAGACGTCGAAGACGACCGACTAGCCGTCGTTCGTGGTAGGGTGGAGCAAGCGGTGGGCCGCAATTCGCCTGCCGCGACGGCGTAAATGATTCCGTTTGCCCATATTTGGCTGCGCCGTTGTGGCAGCCTGCCGCTTCGGCACGTTGTGACACCGACCGGCATGCTTGCCTGAACGCAACAACGCGAAAGTGGTTTGGTCATGAACCACCTGTGAGCGTGCGGCATGTAACGCCTGCATGACGGTGATGGCGCCGATGGGGCTGGTGACGCGATTGTTACGGACATCGCCGTTCCTGCGATTCAGCCTTCTCCAGCCACCAGGTACCAGTGAAGCTCTTCTCCAAAGACGAAACGTTCTTCGATCACTTCAAACAATTGGCCGTGCACATCGGGACCGCGGCGGTGTTGCTGAAAACGTTGTTCGAGACGCCGTCCGACGCCGTTCGAATTGCGGCGACGATCAAGAAAGTCGAGACGGAAGGTGACGCCATCGTGCATCTCATTAACCAGCGCATCGATACGAGTTTCGTTACACCGCTGGATCGTGAAGACATCCACTTGCTGGCGAAGCGCCTCGACAACGTCATCGACCTGATCAACGGGGCCGCGCGTCGCGTCGTGATGTTCCGCATCACGGAGTCCCGTCCGGGGGGCGTGGAGATGGCCGATCTGGTGATTCGCGCGAGCAGGGTAATTCTCGAATCGGTCGGCGACGTGACAAAGCGTCAGGCGATGCTCGCGCATGGTCGCGCGATGAAGACCATCGAAGAGGAAGGCGATGCGCGCTACGCCGAGTATGTGGGCGCGCTGTTCGCGGTCGAGATGCCGGCGATCGAAGTGCTCAAGTGGAAAGAGATCTACGACGCACTCGAACACACGCTCGATGAGTGCGAGGATGTCTCGAACGTGCTCGAAAGCATCGCGCTCAAGAACAGCTGATCGGGTCGTGGTCTACTTCGTCCTGTTCATCGTCGCGATGGCCCTCGCGTTCGATTTCATCAACGGCTTTCACGATTCCGCCAATTCGATCGCCACTATTGTTGGGACGCGCGTTCTGAGTCCGCTGGCGGCAGTGATCTGGGCTGCCGTATTCAACTTTTCCGCGCTCTTTGTTGTTGGTACCGCTGTTGCAAAAGCATTTGGTGGCGGTTTCATCGACATGGGAATCGTCGATCAGAATGTCATTCTTGGCGGCCTGCTCGGCGCGATCACCTGGAATCTCGTCACATGGTGGTTTGGTATTCCGTCGAGCTCTTCGCACGCGCTTATCGGCGGATATGCTGGTGCGGCAGTGTCCAAGGCTGGCTGGGGGGCGCTGATCTGGGGGCACAAATGGGTGGAGACGCTCTCGGCGATTGTGCTTTCACCTGCAGTCGGCATGCTGATGGGCTTTTTGCTGATGGTGCTGGTGTTCAATCTCTTCCGGGATGCATCGAACGCACGGGTCGACAAGTTTTTCCGTATTGCACAGTTGACCAGCTCCGCACTGTTGTCGTTGGCGCACGGCGGGAACGACGCACAGAAAACGATGGGTATCATCGTGGCACTGCTGGTGGCATCAAAAACTTTGTTCGCGTCGCAGTCTGGATTTCTGCACCACTTCTACGTCGAAGATCTGAAGGTCATTCCGCTGTGGGTGGAGTTGGCGGCGTACACGATGATTTCGGCCGGAACGCTTTCCGGTGGATGGCGCATCGTACACACGATGGGGACGCGGATCACGAAGCTCAAACCCGTTGGCGGATTCTGTGCCGAAACCGCTGGTGCGTTGGTCATCCTGACGGCCACGCGTTTTGGCATTCCGGTGAGCACGACACATACGATTACTGGAGCAATTGTTGGTGTCGGCGCCACGACGCGGTTATCGGCGGTACGTTGGGGGTTGGCCAGTCGCATTGTTTGGGCGTGGGTAATCACGATCCCAGCTGCTGCGATCATGGCCGCCATCTCGTACAGAATTCTCGCTGCGTTGGTTGACCTTTGACGGACGGCGAGACGCGCCACGTCCCACTTTCAGGATTCTGAATGGCCCCGCTGTCGTCGCTGTCGCTGCCGTATCTGAATCGAGAGCTGAGTTGGCTCGAGTTCAACGCGCGCGTTTTGGAGGAAGCACTGGACGCGCGCGTTCCGTTGCTGGAGCGACTCAAGTTTCTGGCGATTTTCAGCACCAACCTGGACGAATTCTACATGGTCCGGCTGGCGGGGCTCAGGCGTAAAGTCGCCGGCGGAGCGCCACAGTATCAGCCCGACCCGCTGACTCCCGCCGACCAACTCGTCGCGGCGAGGGCGCGCATCAAGGAATTGCTTGAACGCCGTCGTGTTGCATTACACGAGCAGTTGCTGCCGGCCCTCGAAACGCATGGCATCCGCCTCGTGCGCATGACCGAACTCGCGGCCGATGAAGTGGAGCGCGTGTCTGCGTTCTTTGAGGCGGACGTGTTTCCGGTGCTGACACCGTTGGCCGTCGATCCTGGTCATCCGTTTCCGTACATCTCCAATCTGTCGCTGTCTCTCGCGGTCGAGATTCGCGATCCGGTCACTGGGCAGGAGCACTTTGCGCGTGTGAAGGTGCCGCGTTCGTTGCCACGCTGGGTGCCACTCGCTCGGCCCAATTGCTTCGTGCCGCTTGAAGAGCTGATTGGGTCAAACCTCGGCGCGCTCTTTCCGGGGATGCAGGTCGTGCGTTGGTTCACCTTCCGCATCACGCGATATTCGGATCTTGATCTTGGGCAGATGGATCAGCCGGAAGATCTGCTGGAAACGATCGAGCAGCAGGTGTTTCAGCGTCGCTTCGGCGAGGTCGTGCGACTGGAAGTGCAGCGCGGCATGCCCGAAGCGATCCGCTCCCTGTTGCTCGAGGAGCTGGGCGAGGGCGAATCGCAGGAAGTTGCGCCGCTGATGGATGGCGATGTGCACGAAATCGATGAACTCCTCGAACTCGGCGACCTGATGTCACTCGCCGGGCTCGATGTTCCCGAGTTGCGCGATCCACCGTTCATACCCGTAGTGCCGCCGGCGTTACGTGACGGGACGCGCAATATTTTCGATGCGATCCGCGAACGCGATATCATCGTGCATCACCCGTACGAGTCGTTCTCGTCGTCAGTCGAGGCGTTTCTCGAAGTCGCCGCGCACGATCCGCACGTGCTTGCCATCAAGATGACATTGTACCGCACATCCGGCGACACTGCGCTGGTGCGTGCGTTGACAGAAGCGGCGGAACAGGGAAAACAGGTAGCGGTTCTGATCGAGTTGCAGGCGCGATTCGATGAGCAGAACAACATCACGTTCGCGCGCACCATGGAAAGCTACGGTATCCATGTCGCGTACGGCCTTCCCGGGCTCAAAACGCACGCGAAGACGGCGCTCGTGGTGCGCCGTGATCCGGATGGCATTCGTCGATACTGCCACATCGGCACGGGCAACTACAACTCCAAGACCGCGCGCACGTACACTGATCTCGGGTTGCTCACCTGCAGTGCGCAAATCGGCGCCGATCTCACAGACTTGTTCAATTCGTTGACCGGCGTCTCGCGGCAGAAGTACTACCGCAAGCTGCTCGTGGCCCCGGCAAATCTACGCGAGCGGACGATGGAGCTGATCGAGCGCGAAGCCGCGCACGCACGCGCCGGTCTTGGTGGTCGCATTATCGCGAAGATGAATGCGCTCGTCGACCCGGGGGTGATCGGCGCACTGTACCGTGCGTCCAAGGACGGCGTGGAGATCGACCTGATTGTGCGGGGCATTTGTTGTTTGTTGCCCGGCGTGCAGGGTGTGAGTGAGCGCATCCGTGTCATTTCGATCATCGGCCGTTTTCTGGAGCACTCACGTGTGCTCTACGTCGCAAATGGCGGTGTGCCGGAGTACTACATCGGCTCCGCAGATTGGATGCCGCGCAATCTGGATCGCCGCGTGGAGGTGATGGTGCCCATCGAGGATCGCACGTTGCATCGTCAGCTGCATTCTGTTCTCGAGACGTGCCTCGCCGATAATCGGCAGGCGTGGGATCTCGGGGGCGATGCGGTTTATCGCCGTCGTCAGCCCGCGGGCGGCAAGGAGCGGGCGACCCAGAAGGTTTTCATCAAAGACTCCTGGGGGCTTTCGTCGCGTGAGAAGCCTGAGCCAGCGACGACGCGCCGAGCTCCGCGCGCCAAGGGGAATGCGCGCACCGAGCGTGGCCGGACCGAGCCCGCGCGAGACGCCGAGTAGGCCTTTTAGGGTCTTACTCGCCGTCACCTTCGTCGAAGTTGACGACCGCGCCATCAGGGCCAATCACTTCCACAGGACGACCAAGCACCTGCTCGAGCAGCGCACGTTTGCGACTGGCGCCCCAGCACTCGAGCCGAAGATTTGTCGCGCCCTCGGCCTCCAACGCAGTGACGCGTACGGCCTCCTGCGACCAACGCACCTTGAGCCGCCCGACCGCGCCGACGTGACCGCGATCGAAGCCGTCGGCAAAGCGGAGGATCGCCGAAAGCTTGACGATCCGTTCGCGCAACACGCGATCAAGCTGGGAGAACCGACGATGCTTGCGCTTGGGTGGCGAACCGCGATGATACCGCGCGACGTGGCCGATCGCGATCTGCTCGGCCGGCGTCATGCCGATCAGTTCGGCGTGCGAGATGAGATGGAACGAATGCTTGTTGTGATTCTCGTAGTTGATGTGGTAGCCCACATCGTGCAACAGCGC
>JAYUWD010000241.1:0-5078 GCA_043753735.1 Gemmatimonadaceae bacterium | reverse complement strand
GCTTCCACGGCGACACGACGCAGACCGTCGACCAGTACGTGAAGATGACTGCGTCCAAGACCGGCGAAGCCGTGAACGTCAAGAAGGTCGCGCGCTTCGATGCTGGGGAGTCAGGGCTGGTGGGCATGTACCGCCACCACAATGGCAAGCTTGGCACCCTCGTGCAAATTACGGCGTCGTCGCCCGAAGTCGCGAAGCACGAGTCGACGCATCAGTTGGTCAAGTTCATCGCCGAACATATCGCGGCATCCGCACCGATGGCTGTTGATCGCAACGGCGTTCCCGCTGAAAAGATCGAGAGTGAGCGTCGCATTGCTGAAGAGCAGGCACGCGAGACGGGCAAGCCGGACGCGATGATCGAAAAGATTTCAAACGGCAAAGTCGAAGCGTTTCTCAAGGACGTGACACTCATGCCGCAGGCATGGGTGCGAGATCCGGCCATCACGATCACCGCGTTGGTCAAGGATCATGCAGAGCGTGCGGGTGGCACGATCACTGTCGATGGATTTGCGCGTTTGCAGCTGGGCGCAGACTGAGCGCGGACGTGAGCGACTCAACGCCCGCAGACGCCGGCGACGGCGCGTCGGTGGCTTCGGCCACCGGCGCGTTACTCTATCCGCGAGTCCTGCTCAAGCTGTCCGGAGAAGCGCTTGCCGGTGACAAGGGCGTGGGGTTCGACTTTGATCGCATCGGTTTCTTTGCTGACCAGATCGTGCGCGTCGCCCGTATGGGCGTGCAACTCGGGCTGGTGATCGGCGGTGGCAACATCGTGCGTGGTGCGCAGCTTTCCCAGATGGGGATGGATCGGGTAGGCGCGGACTACATGGGCATGCTTGGCACGGTGATCAATGCACTCGCGCTCCAGGATACGCTCGAAAAGCGTGGACTCGAAACGCGAGTGATGACGGCGATTCGCATGGAGGAGCTTGCAGAGCCTTACATTCGTCGTCGGGCATTGCGTCACCTGGAGGTTGGTCGCACCGTCATCTTTGCCGCGGGCACGGGCAATCCGTATTTTTCAACGGACACAGCCGCGGTACTGCGCGCGATCCAGATGAAGGCAGATGTGATCATCAAGGCGACGAGCGTTGATGGTGTGTATTCTGCAGATCCAAAGAAGGACCCGAACGCCAGCTTGTACGAGACGATCAGCTATCGCGACGTGATGCTCGAAGAGTTGCGGGTGATGGATCAGACAGCCATCACACTGTGCAAGGAGAATCAGTTGCCGCTGGTCGTGCTCAACGTCCACACCCCGGGCTCCATCGAACGCGCAGTGCGCGGCGAACGCATCGGGACACTCGTCTCCTGAGCATTTCATGAGCACAATCGCACAGATTCTGAAGGACACGAAGTCAGGGATGGAGAAGGGGCTGGAGAACTCGAAACGTGAGTTTTCAGGTATCCGCTCCGGCAAAGCCTCCCCCAACATGCTCGACACCGTTCGTGTCGAAGCGTACGGTTCCACGGTGCCCCTCAATCAGGTCGCGTCGGTGTCCGCACCCGAACCACGCATCCTGCTCGTCACGCCGTTCGACAAAGGACAGGCGAAGGCGATCGAGAAGGCCATTCGTGAATCGGATCTCGGTCTTGATCCAGCGCATCAGGGCGGCGTGATCCGCGTTCCGCTGCCATCGATGAACGAGCAGCGTCGCAAGGAACTTGTGAAGGTGCTCCACAAGCTCGCCGAGGACGGCCGCATTGCGATCCGTCATGCGCGCACCGATGCGCGTGACAAGGTGAAGAAACTTGATGGCAGTTCCGAGGACGAAAAAAAGCACGCCGAAAAGGATCTGCAGAAGCTGCACGACGACGCCATCGGCAAGCTTGATGCACTGCTGAAGGCGAAAGAAGCTGAAGTGATGGAGGTCTAGTCCGCGCCGCGGACCAGATTACTATGTGCCCGTCCCCATCGCTCCCAATGCCTGACTCCGAGTCGGAACTGCTCGCGCGCGTGCGAGTGCACGGCGCGGTGCCCCGACACATTGCGATCATCATGGACGGCAACGGTCGATGGGCGCGTGAGCGACACATGCCGCGCCCATTCGGTCATCGCTCCGGCATGAAGGCGGTTCGCGCTGTCGTCGAAGGCTGCTTGCAAGCCGGCGTCGAGTGGTTGTCGCTGTTTGCGTTCTCGCAAGAGAATTGGCAGCGACCGGAGACGGAAGTGTCGGCGCTGATGTTGCTCCTCGAGGAGTACATTGCCCGTGAAGCCGCCGAGCTCCGGCAACAAGGTGTGCGAGTTCGCGTGCATGGTGAGCTCGATCGTCTGAGTCCGCCCGCGGCCGCGGCGGTGCAGCGCATCATGCGTGATACGGAAGGCGGGGAGAAGCTTGGTCTCAATCTCTTCATTTCCTACAGCGGACGGGCTGAACTCGTGCGTGCTGCGCGGTTGCTCGCGGAGGATGTGCAGAGTGGCGTGCTGACTAGCGACGCCATCGATGAAGCCGCGTTTCGCGCGCGGCTGTTCACTGCCGATTGCCCGGATCCCGATCTGCTCATTCGCACCTCCGGTGAGCAGCGCTTGTCCAACTTTCTGTTGTGGCAGGTGGCGTACGCGGAGCTGTACATCTCGAATGTATTCTGGCCCGATTTTGGCCGCCCTGCCCTTTACGAGGCTATTCTCGATTTCCAGCGCCGCGATCGCCGCTTTGGGCGCGTCACCGCGTGACAGCTCGCGTTCGGATCGGTTGATCGCGTGAGCGAAACCGTCCGCAGGGTCATCGTCGCTGTCATCGGCGCGCCGATTGCCATTTGGCTCATCTGGACCGGCGATGCGGCACTCGCGACGCTGGCGAGCGTGTTATCAGCGATTGCTGCGTGGGAGTTCTATCGCATTGCCCGCGAGGCCGGTGGATCGCCGCTGGCTCCGCTGGGAATCCTGCTCGCGGCGCTGGTACCGCTTGCGGTACACGCGCACTACCTCGGCGTCGTACGCTTTCCGATCGCGGTGCTTACGCTGATCGTGCTCGGTGTGATCGCCGCGTCCATCTGGCTCAGGCGCATCGATCAACACCCGATCAGTGCTGCGTCCACCACGGTGCTCGGCGTGCTCTACACCGGCGGAACGCTGAGCTACGCGTATGCGCTCCGGTATTTCGGCTATGCGGTTGGCGACACGGCCGGCGCGCTCGTGGTCGTTTTGCCTGTGCTGCTCACCTGGTCCAGCGACACGGGCGCATTCTTTGCTGGCCGTTTGATTGGCGGTCGCAAGTTGATGCCGTCGGTGAGCCCTGCAAAAACTGTTTCAGGGGCGATCGGCGCGGTCGTCACCACCGTTGGCATCTGCGCGCTGTATGTACACTTCGGGCTCAAGCCGTATGCGCAGCTCGCGTTCAGTCCTTGGGGGCTCTTGACGTTTGCAATCGGCATCAGTGTTGCCGCGCAGATCGGTGATCTCGCCGAATCGTTGTTCAAGCGCGAGGCGGGTGTGAAGGACAGTGGAACGTTGTTCCCGGGACACGGCGGCGTGCTTGATCGCTTGGATTCCTTGTTCTTCGTTCTGCCGGTGGCGTATGCGTTGTACGGCTGGTTGCTGATCCCTGCGCCGTCCGCATGACGGACCTTCGCCGCGAAAGCAGCATCCCCGCGCCCCGCAGTTGGTTGCATGGCTCCGATCACGACGCGCCCACGAAGCCTCTGGGCGTTGCGATACTTGGATCGACTGGATCCATCGGAACGAGCGCGCTTCGGGTCCTCGAGCGTCAAAGTCGGCGTTTCAAGCCGGTCGCGCTGACCGCGCATGCGAACGCGGACGCGCTGGGCGCGCAGGTTGCACGGTGGCAACCAACCTACGTCGGGCTTGTGAATGGTGGACTTCCCGTCGGCGCGACCTGGGCGCAGGGGGCCGACTGTCTGGTGGAAGCCGCCACGCGTGACGACGCCGCCATCGTGTTGAATGCGGTGGTTGGCGCAGCGGGATTGCAGGCCACGCTCGCAGCGCTGCGCGCGGGCAAGCGCGTCGCATTGGCGAACAAGGAAACGCTGGTCATGGCCGGCGAGATCGTGAATCGCACGGCGGCGCTGAATGGCGGCAAACTTGTGCCCGTCGACAGCGAGCATTCGGCGATTCTGCAGTGCCTGGCGGGCCGCGAGCCGCACGAAGTCCGGCGATTGGTACTGACGGCCTCTGGCGGCCCGTTTCGGACGTGGTCGGCTGATCGGATCGCGGCAGCAACCGTGGCGGATGCGCTCAATCACCCGACTTGGCAGATGGGGAGCAAGATCACCATCGACAGTGCGACGCTGGCCAACAAGGCGCTCGAAGTGATCGAGGCGCACCATCTCTTTGGCGTGCCGTATGATCGCATTGCGGTGGTAGTCCATCCGCAGAGCATCATTCATTCGTTCGTCGAGTTTGTCGATGGGAGCGTTCTGGCGCAGATGGGAGTACCCTCGATGGAGCTTCCCATCCTCTACGCACTGACATGGCCGGAACGCGTGCCCGACAATGGCGTACCAATGTTCGATCCGGTGGCGCTGGGCGGCCTGACCTTCGAAGCCGTGCGGTCGGACGATTTCCCGATGTTGCCGCTCGGCATTCAAGCTGGTCGCGACGGTGGTGCGGCACCAGCAGTGTACAACGCGGCCAATGAAGTGGCCGTGGCGCATTTTCTCGCGGGGCGTCTCCGTTTCGGAGCGATCGCCACATTGGTGGCTGGCGCGTTGGAGGCATTGGCTAAACTGCCGGGGTCCTCGCTCGAGGCTCTGATGAGTGCCGATGCTGCCGCGCGTCGTTACGTGCATGAACAGGTGAGCTCGTGAGCGTCTTCTCGACCGTATCTCCCTATGTTGCGCCGCTGCTGGTGTTCGGTGTCGTGGTCTTTGTCCACGAGCTGGGCCACTTTCTGGCAGCCAAGCTGACGGGCGTCTACGCCCCAGTCTTTTCGCTCGGGTGGGGCCGACGGATCTTTGGTATTCGCCACGGCGAAACTGATTATCGGGTGTCGTTGATTCCGCTCGGCGGGTACGTGCGCATGGCGACCAAGGACGACGAGTCGTTGGCCGGCATTGAAGGGGGCGCCGATCGTGGCTCGTTCGATCCGCCTGCGGAGCGTCCGAATGAGATTGCTGAAGCG
>JAYUWD010000240.1:0-5079 GCA_043753735.1 Gemmatimonadaceae bacterium | reverse complement strand
TGCGCAACGCCACTGTGTGGACGCAGGGTCCGCAGGGCCGTCTGGAGAACGCCGACCTGCTGGTGCAGGCAGGCAAGGTGGTGAAGGTGGGGACAAAGCTCACTGCGCCTGCCGGCGCGGTGGAAATTGACGCCACCGGCAAGCACGTCACGCCGGGGCTCATCGATCCGCACACGCATTCGGGCGTGAGTGCGGTGAACGAGTCGGGCTTCGCCATCGTCCCCGAAGTGCAGATGGGCGACGTGATCACGCACAACAACATCTGGTTTTATCGCCAGCTCGCCGGCGGCCTCACCACCACGATGATCCTGCACGGCTCGGCCAATCCGATTGGTGGCGAGAACGTGTTCGTGAAGACCCGCTGGGGCGGCCTGCCCGACGAGTACAAGATCCTCGGTGCGCCGCGCACGGTGAAGTTCGCGTTGGGCGAGAACCCGAAACGCAGCCCCACGCGCTATCCCAACACGCGCATGGGCGTGCAGGAGATCATCCGCGATCACTTCAGTGCCGCGCGCGATTACGAGAAGGAATGGAAGGCATGGGAGAAGACGAAGACCGGCATTCCGCCGCGCAAGGATCTGCGCATGGAAGCGATTCTCGACATCCTCAACCAGAAGCTGCTCGTCACGTCGCACGGTTATCGCGCCGACGAGTTCCTCGCGCTGGTGCGCCTCGCGGAAGAATTCGGCTTCCGCATCCAGGCGCTGCAACACGGCGTGGAAGCGTACAAAATCGCCAGTGAGCTCAAGAAGTCCAATGTCGCGGCCATCGTATGGAGCGACTGGGGCGCCTTCAAGCTCGAGGCCTACGATGCCACGTCGTACAACGCACGGCTGTTGATGGAAGCCGGGGTGGTCACGTCGCTGCACTCCGACGACGCCGAAATCTCGACGCGCATGAACTGGGAAGCCGGCAAGCTGCTTCGCTCGGGGGTGAACGAAATTGATGCGCTGTCCACGGTCACGAATCAGTCGGCCAAGGCGATCGCGATCGACAATCGTGTGGGCTCGCTCGAAGCGGGCAAGGACGCCGACTTCGTGATCTGGAGCGGCAACCCGCTCTCGCAGTTCACCAAGGCCGAGCAGACTTGGGTGGACGGCCGCAAGTACTTCTCGATCGCCGAGGACAAGGTGCTGCGCGAAGACATCGCCAAACAGCGCGCGCAACTCATTCAAGCAGTGATCGCGGCGGGTGGCGGCGAAACGCCTGCCGCGCCGGCTCGCGGTGTCCCGGGAGCGCGCAGGTGACCAGCCAACTCTTTTCGAGCATCCACTCCGGAATTCACACCATGCGAACCATGAGCAGGATCGCGACCCCCATCGCGACTACGATCGCGCATCGCGCCACGCTTGTTTGCGTGACGGTAGTGAGCGGGCTACTCGCACCCGGCGCCGCGATGGCGCAGGTGATGATGCCCGTTGCGCCACAGGAGCAGCCGGTGGTGCTGCGCGGGGCCACGATCCACACCGTCACCAAGGGCACGATCTCCAACGGGACGATCGTCCTCGATCGCGGGAAGATCACCGCAATCGGCGGCGCTGATGTCGCAGTGCCGCGCGGGGCGAAGGTGGTGGACGTGAGCGGCAAGCACATTTACCCCGGACTTATCGACGCCTACAGCACGATCGGCCTTACGGAAATCGGCGCAGTGGATGTCTCCAACGACATCAAGGAGATTGGCGACTTCAACCCCAACGTGCGCGCCGAAGTCGCCGTGAACGCCGAGAGCCGCCACATTGGCACGACGCGCTCGGCGGGCGTACTCGTCGCCTTCAGCACGCCGGAAGGCGGCGTGATCTCGGGGCTGTCGTCGGCGATGTCGCTCGAAGGATGGACGTGGGAGGAAATGTCGATGAAGGGCGCGGCAGCACTCAACGTGAAGTGGCCCGACCCCAATGCGCGCCTCGGCGGTCGGTTCGGCGGTGGTGGCGGCCCGCCGGGAGGTCCCGGAGAACGTGGGGGTGCGGGCAGTCCGCCGCCCAAGAGTTACGCGGAGCAGGTGCAACAGATCAAGGATTGGTTTGGTGAAGCGCGCGCGTATCGCGATGGCCTCAAGTCAGGTCAGAATCAGCGCACTGATACGCGATATGCGGCCATGATCCCCGCACTCGATGGCACGATTCCCGTGGTCGTGGCTGCCGACGGCGCGGCGCAGATTAACGACGCGATCACGTGGGGCAAGGCGGAAGGGGTGAAGCTGGTCATCCGTGGCGGACGAGACGCGCTCTTCGTCGCCGATCGCCTCAAGGCGGAGAAGGTACCGGTAATTTTGACGCAGACCATGCAGGCGCCAGAACGCCAGTATGAAGGCTACGACAACGCGTACGCGACGCCGGCCAAATTGCACGAGGCAGGGGTGAAATTCGCCATTGCCGGTGGTTCGGGCGCTTTGTACAGCTACCGTTTGCCGTGGGAAGCGGGTGTGGCCGTCGCGTTCGGTCTGCCCGAAGAGGAAGCGCTCAAGTCGGTGACGATCAATGCCGCCGAATTCATGGGCATCGCCGACAAGGTGGGCTCGCTCGAAGTCGGCAAAGAAGGCACGTTGCTGATCACGACGGGCACCCCGCTGGACATGACAAGCAACATCATCCAGGCGTACATCCAGGGGCGCGAGATCAACATGATGGACATCCACAAGTTCTTCTTCCAGAAATACATGGAGAAGATCAAGCAGCAGGCACCGAAGAAGATTACGCCGTAGCGACCACCGTAGCCTGTGTGGTGAGACCGCGTACGAACGCAACAGCGTGGGTGTTCGGCGTAGCGAATGAGGTGGGGATCCGGCGACAAAACTCGCCCAACTTCGTCGTCTAATCGTTCAAGAACAGTTTCTACCGACGACGCGCCTCATTTTCGGCGTCCCCAAAAACACAAACGCCGCGAGCACGTAAGTGCTTGCGGCGTTTGCGATTGCCCCTCCAGGTTTCGAACCTGGAACCTTCTGATCCGGAGTCGATCCGCTGGCACCGAAGCCATTGTTGGTTGCACGTTCTGCCAAGTGGCGTGCATCTTGGGGCTGGAAACGGCAGGCGGTCGGCCACGAGCCGATGAGCCGCGCGATAGTCCGCCGTCCAGCGTTGCTTAACTCTCCCAGCCCTGCGCCGCATCGTCAGGGCGCCGGATATATTTCTCGTCATGTCACCGACGGTTCTGCGCGAGGGGCCCTTTCGCCTTTTCTTTTTCTCGCGCGAGGAACAACGAATGCATGTGCATGTGTCACATCCGGATGGCGAGGCCAAATTCTGGCTGACGCCGAAGGTTGCTCTTGCGGATGCGGTCGGTCTCACCGCCCGCCAACTGGCTGAGGCGCAGGACGTCGTTCAACGTCACATGGGGGAGATTCGCGATGCCTGGATTCGCCACTTCGGCGCTTGAGGTCACGCACGTGTCCCGGCACGGCTTCTGGCTGCTGCTGGGCGACGAGGAATTGCTCGTGCGTTTCGAGGACTTCCCGTGGTTTCGGCAAGCCACCATCGAGGCGCTGACGCTGGTCGAGCGGCCGAGCCCGGATCACCTGTACTGGCCGCAACTGGACGTGGATCTCTCCGTCCGTTCGATTCGCGCGCCGGGGGAATTCCCGTTGGTGTCCAAGGCGGCGGCCCATACCCCGGCGGGCAAGTAACATAGAAAACACGACGAACTCGGAATCGCGTTCGCATGCCGCGGAAACACAAACGCCGCTAGCACCTAAGTGCTTGCGGCGTTTGCGATTGCCCCTCCAGGTTTCGAACCTGGAACCTTCTGATCCAGAGTCAGACGCTCTGCCAGTTGAGCTAAGGGGCAGCTGGCTTCGCCTTCACCAGATTACCGGTTCAGGCGACCCACAAGATAAAGGCGCATGCGCCTGCTACGGTAGTCCTGCGCCGCGGGTGATCATGCCTCACCCAGAACTTCGAGGAAGAAAGCGCCCAGGTCGAGGCGCAAGAGCTCGGGCGTTCCATGGGGCTGCCAAGTAATGCTCTCGGTCAGCAGCTCAGGGCGGTCAGCATCCGGAGTCCAGCGTTCGAACATCCGTGAATCCAGATCGACCAGCCAACATTCGATACCCTCACGCTGGTAGCGCGGACGCTTGACAAACCGATCAAGACGCGCCGTCGACGGCGACAAAACTTCGATGACCAGCAAGGGTGTCGGGGCCACGTCATCGTCATGCGGCAGGCGGCCGTTCACAAACGGCATCACGTACACATCTGGCTGCATGAGCGTGCGAGCATCCAGAATGACGTCGCTTGGCGCCACTATCGCCGCGCCAATTCGCATACCGCGCAAGAATGATCGCAGCTCACCTGCTAGCTCGGTAACCGCAACCTGATGACTCGTTCGCGGACTCGGGCTCACCAGCAGCTCGCCGTCCACGACCTCGTAGCGTTTACCCGGTTCGGCGGGGAGCGCCAAAACCTCTTCCACAGTCCAACGACGTCCGACGGTGACTGGCATAGCCATACAATGCTCGGCAACTCGGCGTTGAGGCAAGTATCCACGCCACACTCTAGCTAGCGGTGACGGTAGCGACATCATCATTGTGTCGCAGCAGAGCGCACTTTGCCGCTACCCCTTTTTTACTTCCTTTGCCCAACTGTCTCGCAAACTCACGATCCGGTTGAACACCAGCTTTTCCGGCCTCGAATCCTCGGAATCCCCCACAAAATATCCCGTCCTTTCAAACTGATACCGCGTCCCAGCTGGATCGCTCGCCACACTCGGCTCGATCTTGGCCCCGTGATGCACTACCAGCGATGACGGATTGATCGCGCTGAGAAAATCCTGGTCGTCGGGTACGTCATCCGGATCGGGCTGCGCGAACAGTCGATCGTAGACGCGCACTTCGCAGTCGAGTCCACGCGCCGCCGACACCCAGTGGATCGTCCCCTGCACACGACGCCCGTCGGGCGCGTCACCACCACGCGTGGCCGGATCGTACGTGCACCGCAGTTCGAGGATGTTGCCTGCGTCGTCCTTGATCACTTCCTGACAGGTGATGAAATACGCATAACGCAGACGTACTTCGCGACCCGGCGCCAGGCGAAAGAATTTCTTCGGCGGATCTTCCATGAAATCGTCGCGCTCAATCCACAATTC
>JAYUWD010000239.1:0-5081 GCA_043753735.1 Gemmatimonadaceae bacterium | reverse complement strand
GTTGACGGCGACGGCGCCGTTCGCACTGCGCGCAATCGTGTACGACCTCGATGGTGCCCGTGCCGCAGCCGCGGGTGCTGCGACGGAAATCGTGCTCGATCCCTTTCTGCGCCATCCTACACCGCCACTCGCTCGGGTTCGCGCACTGCAGGACGAATTGAGCGCGCTCGGCGTATCGTTGCGTCTGCGTACGCCCACGATCGTGCGCCCGGAAGAACGCAAACGTCTCGCAAAGTGGCTGGCGCTCGATTTGCCGTTGCTTTCAGGCCATCTGGGACTCGTTGCTGAGCAGGGAAGCGGCGGCCGAGATGTTGTGGCTGATTACGCGACGAACGCGTTCAATGCGCACACGGCAGCATTGCTGTTCGAGCTCGGTGCGTCGCGTATCACGACATCGATTGAGCTCACGCTCGATGAGATTGGCGCCCTCGTAAAGCCTTGGGCCGGTGACGGGTTTGACGTGCTTGTCTATGGGCGCCCAGAAGGAATGACGATCGAGCACTGCGTGCTGTCGGCCACATTTGATCGCGAGCCGATGACCTGTCGCGATCTGTGCGTGCAAAAACATCCGAACGTGTCGATCACCGATCCCGCGGGTTACACCTTTGCAGTGGCAACCGATTCCGATTGTCGCAACCGGTTGCTGCATTCGCGACCCATAGACGCGTCGGAGTATCTGCCGGCGCTCTGGACGCACGGTATTCGTGGCTTCCATCTGCTTTTCAATGTGCCGGGAGAGCAGGTCGAAGCAATCACACGCGCTTACCGCGACGCGCTCGATGCCCTCGCGGACGAACGCGAGCCGGCATTGACAACCTCTCGGGCGCTGCTCGACGGCGCTTTCACGCGCGGCCACTTCGTTCGCGCGGTCTGAGGTGAACGACGGCACTCTTCTGGTGAAGCACATCGACGAACGATCTGCTTCAGTATGCGTATGACACCCACCCCAAACTTCGGCACCTTCGACGCAGCGCGCGCCACTCTGCGCGACAAGTTCGGCTATCCCGACTTCCGTCCGCCGCAGGTGCGCGCCGTGCAGGCGGTGCTGTCCGGACGTGATGCGCTCGTTGTATTGCCAACGGGGGGAGGCAAGTCGCTCTGCTATCAGGTGCCTGCGCTCATGCGCGACGGCCTGACGGTCGTCATCTCGCCCCTGATCTCGCTGATGAAGGATCAGGTCGACGCGCTTGAGCGTCGGGGTCTTCCGGCCGCGTTCATTAACAGTACGCTCAGCAGCAATGAAGCCGCCGATCGCATGGCGCAGGCCCGTGACGGATCGCTCAAGTTGCTCTACCTCGCGCCCGAGCGAATGGACGCCGGACGCACCTTGCAAAAGCTCGTCGAGATTGGCGTGTCATTGCTCGCCATCGACGAAGCACACTGCATCAGCGAGTGGGGGCATGACTTCAGGCCCAGCTATCGACGCATCGGACTGATTCGCGAGCGTTTGGGTTCTCCACAAACGGTCGCCCTGACGGCGACCGCAACGCCCGATGTGCGGGAAGACATCGTGCGCCAGTTGGCGCTGCGCAATCCGGAAATTGTCGTCGCCGGCTTTGATCGCATCAACCTCACATATCATGTCGCCGCCACTCGCACGCAGCAGGACAAGGACAAGGCCGCGGTGGAATGGCTGCGCGCGGCGCCTGGGCCCGCAATCGTCTACGCGCCAACACGCAAAGCGGTCGAGCGTGTCACATCAATGCTGGTTCGTGCCCGGGTGAAAGCGGTCGCCTATCACGCCGGACTTGACGACAGTTTGCGCCAGCGCGCACAGAACGACTTCATGGGTGAGTCCGCGCGGGTGATCGTCGCGACCAGCGCGTTCGGCATGGGCATCGACAAGGCGGATGTTCGCCTCGTGGTCCACCACGCGATGCCCGGCTCCATCGAAGCCTACTATCAGGAAGCAGGGCGCGCCGGACGCGACGGGAAACCAAGTACGTGCGTGTTATTACACTCGTATCCTGATCGCTTCACCCATGAGTTCTTTGTCGAACAGGCGCACCCGGAACGCGCGCTGATCGAGCAACTCTGGAAGGTGCTCCGTGAAGACACGGACAAGGAGGGATTCGTCGGACTGAGCGTTGACGATCTTGTCGAGCGGGTTCCCTCAAAGGCTGGCGATCGCAAGATCGGCGCTGCGCTCCGCGTGCTCGCCGCGGCAGGCGCACTCGCGCTCGAACCGCCTGCCCAAGGTCGCGTCCGGGTGCGACTGCTTGCCGCGCCCGCGCGAATCACGCGTGAGCTCACCGGCGATCGCGAGTACGACCGGGAAGTCCTGCGCGCACTTTGGCGGGCCGTCGGTAAGCGACTTGAAACCGGTGCCTCCATCGATCTTGACGGGCTCCCGCCCGGATTTGGGGGATCAATGGGAATCGTCCCGGTTTTAGAACGGCTCGAAGCACAACAGTTTGTTACATGGATGCGAACTGGTTCCGGATTTCGCCTCGATACGCGCTGTCGCGATGCGAAATGGTTGCCCGTTGACTGGCATGGTCTTGAACGGCGACGTCAGGCCGAGCTCAGTCGCCTTGATTCAATGCAGCGGTATGCGCAAACACGCGCTTGCCGTCGTGCGTTCGTTCTGCGCTATTTCGGGGATCCCGAAGTGCGTGCGCAGTGCGATGCCTGCGATCGCTGCCTCGGAACTACCGAAGAAGCACCACCGCGAGATGTTTCGCCGCCGACGCGAGTTCGGTCCCGCCAACGCAAGACCTGAGCACTCAAACAGACATGGACGACAGTCTCTATTTTTCCGAGCAGCACCTCGCTGTTCGCGATATGGTTCGCACATTCGCACGTGAAAAGGTTGCACCAGTTGCAGCCCAACACGACGCTGATTCGACGTTCCCGTGGGCGAACGTCAAGGAGATGGGCGAACTCGGTTTGCTTGGCATTCCGTGGTCTGAAGACATCGGTGGCGCCGGGTTTGACACGTTGAGCTTCATGATCGCGATCGAAGAACTCGGACGCATCGATGCGTCGCACTCGATCACCATCAGCGCGCACACAACGTTGGGCACATCGCCGATTGTGAATTTTGGTACGCGTGAACAGATCGAACGCTATGTGCCACTGCTCGCGAGTGGCAAAGTGCTCGGCGGTTTCGGACTGACCGAAGAAAGCGCCGGCAGCGACGCCGGCGGCACGCGTACCACGGCCGAAAAGAAGGACGGCTACTACCTGCTCAACGGCTCCAAGCGCTTCATCACGCACGCCGGTGTTGGCGAGATCTTTGTCGTCACCGCCGTTACCGACCCAACCCAGGGAACGAAGGGGATCTCGTCGTTCATCCTGACCAAGGACTCGGTCGATCTCGCAACCTGCGCACTCCACGGTGTCGGCCACGACGAGTCGCTCCCTTCGATGAAGGGCTTCACTTCCGGCAAAAAGGAAGACAAGCTCGGCTGGCGCTCGTCCGACACGCGCGAACTGTTGTTTGACAACGTCGAAGTGCCGTTCGAAAACCTGCTCGGCACTGAAGGACTGGGCTTCGTCAATTTCATGAGGACGCTTGATGCCGGTCGCATCGGCATTGCGGCCCTGTCATTAGGCATCGCGCAGGGAGCATTTGACGAAGCACTCAAGTACGCGTCGGTGCGCAAACAGTTTGGACAAGCGATCGCATCGTTCCAAGGCATCCAGTTCCAGCTCTCGGACATGGCCACAGAAATCGAAGCTGGCCGTCATCTAATGTACCACGCCGCGTGGCTTTCCCAGAACGGCAAGCCGTTCAGCAAGGAAGCTGCCATCGCCAAGCTGTTTTGCTCAGAAATGGCGATGCGCACGACGATCAAGGCGATTCAGATTCACGGTGGGTACGGCTACACCAAGGACTACCCGGTCGAGCGCTACATGCGCGACGCCAAGATCTGCGAGATTGGCGAGGGCACGAGCGAAATTCAACGCATCGTCATCGCGCGTAACCTGCTCAAAGGTTTGATGGACTGAGTGCGCGCGTTGCGTCGAACGCATTGCGGGAGCCGTTCGGTGGGGATTAGACTTCACCTGTTATTGTACGCCCCTGCTTTTGTCGTTTCGTAGCCGTCACAACCGGCGCCGATGGCCCGTGCGACTCACGGGCCGTTCGCGTTTCGGGTGGGGGCCGGTCGAGGCCAGCGCGCCTCCGACCAACGCCCACCGAACGCCCCATCGCGCGTCACGCCGATGTGCTTCGATCGTATGCTGTCGCGTCTTTACCCGGACCCTGTGCAGACCGCCGCTTCGCGTGCGGGTCGCGCTGTTTTCCGGGCGCGGTGAGTGTGAACGATCGGACGCGCCGCGTGGGGGTGCCCGTGACGTCGCCCGTGTTGCCGCTAATTTGGCGCGACCGGACAGTTCAGTTCGATCACCGAGTGTATCGTCCGTCGGATCAAGCGGGGTCGCCGCCGTCCGGCCGGTCGGGAAGACAGAATGAAGCGAGAGATCCTGGTGAATGCGACGCCGCGCGAAACGCGCGTCGCCATTCTCGAGGACGGTCAGCTTGTGGAGCTACTGGTCGATCGGCCCGATGCGCGTCGCATGGTTGGCGATGTGTATCTAGGTAAGGTCGAAGCAGTACTGCCGGGCATTCAGGCCGCCTTCGTGAACATCGGCACCGAAAAATCAGCGTTCCTGCATGCCGCCGACGTGGTGGTCGACGATGCCTCGGTCGACGACGATGAAGAGGAGGAGGCGGACGAATCGCCCTCCGAAGAATCGAGCGGCGCCGGGGGTGGCCGTCGGGGCCGTCGTGAAGTTCGGCCCATTCAGGATCTGCTGAAACGTGGACAGGACATCCTCGTGCAGATCAGCAAGGAGCCGATCTCCACGAAGGGGCCGCGCGTCACCGCTCAGGTTTCGCTGGCCGGTCGATTCATCGTCTACATGCCCTTTGCGTCAAAAGTCGGCGTCAGTCGCAAGATCGACGAGCGCAGCGAGCGCCAGCGGCTGCGCGCGATGATGACCGAAATCCTGCCGCCCGATGTCGGCGGTGTCATCGTCCGCACGGTCAGTGAAGACGCGACGACCGAAACGTTCGAGCGTGAGTTGCAGACGCTTATGAACAATTGGAAACGGATCAAGCGGAAGACGCAGTT
>JAYUWD010000238.1:0-5084 GCA_043753735.1 Gemmatimonadaceae bacterium | reverse complement strand
CTAGCATTCAAGTGCATGGTGACCCCCCACTTCTCCGACCGTATCTGGCGCCTGTCCAATCGGCTCACGCTGCTGTTGGCGGCGGCGGTGCTTGGTGTGGCTGGCGGGATAAGTGCGCTAGCCGCGCAAACACCGCCCGTTCGTCCGCGCACCACGCACCCCAAGCCGGTGGCGCGTCCGCGGCCTTCGTCAGACGATCCGTTTCTACCGAGTGCGTCGCAGCTGGGCGGCGCATGGTCACTGCCCGAGCCGAGTGCGCTGATCGAACGTGTGATTGCGCGGATCGTGTCGCAGGACAAGCCGGGCGCGGTGCCGATGAATGGGTACGTCCGTCGGTTTTTTGGAAGAGCTGAAACGATCGACGCAGTGCGACGCTTTGCCGGTCGGTCAATCGACCTGGCCCCATCGGCATTTTCTGCAGTGAGCAGCTGGCCAGACGCGCGCAAACTGGAACTCCCGTCGTGCATCGTCACCGACATCGAGTGCCCGTCGCCGCAGAATTCCGTCTGGCTCACAGTGGCGCGTATAGAGCGGGGCGATCTTCCGCACGAAGTGAACGTCTGGTACACAACGAGCTTTGCGGCCTACAGCGAGGCGGGTGTGCAACAGCAGAAGTATTCGTTCTGCGAACGGTGGCTGCGTGTCAGCGGAGCGTGGCGCTACGACGGATTTATTCGCGTCACCAGCGGCGCGATTCCGGGCTGAGTGGGTATCGTTGGCGCTTCGCGCGCCTCCGCGGCTTGCATGGCCGCTTGCCGTCTGCCGAGCCAGAGTGCGACCCCCAACCACACCGCCGATACCGGGGCCGCGATCAACGAGATCGAACTCACGGCCAGTCCGGCTGCCGCCAGCGCCGCGTAGCTCCAGGCGCCGATCTGGTCACCGCTGCGGTAGGCGAAGGTGTCAATGAAGTTTTTGGCCTTGTATTTGTCTTCCGGCGGAATCACCGAGAAGAGCAGCTCGCGCCCCGGGTTGGCGAACGCGTAGTTGCCCGCGCGTCGCAACACGTTGAATGCCACAAAGA
Source organism: Gemmatimonadaceae bacterium (assembly GCA_043753735.1). GTDB lineage: Bacteria > Gemmatimonadota > Gemmatimonadetes > Gemmatimonadales > Gemmatimonadaceae > Gemmatimonas. The sequence continues at coordinate 4,060 of JAYUWD010000238.1, read as the reverse complement.
GCGTCAGCGACGAAAACACGCTCAGCGCGCCAAAGCCAATGACGCTGATCAGCGGGAGGATCGCGAGTGTCATGCCGACGCCAAGCCACTTGATCACTCGCCCCGAGATGAACAGCTGCGCAAGGACGGTCAGCAGCTGCACGTAGAAGTCGATATTGGCGAGAAAGGCCGTTCGCGATTCGCGATCGGAATAGCGCGCGCCAACGAACGCCGCCTGCTGGAAATACAGCACCGTCGTGCCGATGGTAAACAGCAGCATGAACGCACAGATGCCCAGCAGGTATGGCGATCTGAGTACATGCGTGATGCCGGCGAGTGAGCCTCCTCCAACCGATCGCTGCGCGGCTTCGCGATCACGCGTTTCTGCACGGAAGCTCGGCGGAAAACGACGGATGGTCTGGACCGCGCATTCGAGCATCACAACCGACATCAACATCAGAACCGGCGTGCCCACGGTCGTGGCGAGGAGTGATGTGAACTTCGAGCCAAACATTCCGCCAAGAGTGCCGCCGACGCCGATGAATCCATAGAGTCGCTTGCCCTGATCAGCGTGGAATGTATCGGCCATGAACCCCCAGAACACTGAAGGCACGAAGAGGCTGAAGACGCTGATGAAGATCCAGAATGCGGGTCCAAGAAACTTCTCTTGCGCCGGGCCACTCAGGTACAGCGTGGCCGAAAGCACGATCAACATGGACGCAAATACGCGATACACGATCGGAATGAATCGCCGCACTGGTACGCGTGATACGAGCGCCGCGTAGAGTGGATTTGCCAGCAACGTGGCGATCAGTGTGCCGGTAAAGAGCCACGGAAGCTTTGCCGTACCGGCCGCCACACCGATCGCATCGCGGATGGAACGGAGAATGAAGTAGCTGGCCAGCAGAAAGAAGAAAAACGTGAAGGCGAGCAGCGAGGCGCGCATCTCTCCTGGCTCGATCGTCACCAACCGGCCAAGCAATTCGGACAGGCCGCGACGACGCGTAACAGGCGTGCTCGCCTCCGCCATCAGTGCTGGCTCTGCTTGCTGCGCCACAGTGCAAGCACTTCGCGCTCCCGTTCCGGCGACATGCCGGCGCGCAACTTTTCCTGCTCGGTGGCCGGACGCGCGTGGTACCACGTCATCGCTGCACGCACGGTGTCTTCGAGTGTGCGAAAGGTGAGTCCGGCTTTCTTCGCCTTTTCAATCACGCTGGTGCTGAAGGCGACCGTGGATGCACCCGTGTACGACCAGACGGGCAGATCGCCCCACGAGCGCAGCTTCTGCTCGGTCAGAAATGGTTGCGGAACCCAGGTGAAATGCGCGTCGTTGCTGAAGCACGCCTTGATGCCATAAAGCAGCTCACCGATGCCACAGATTGTGCGCGGACCAACGGCATTGAAAATCCCGCCCGTCGAATTCTCGGCAAGTCTTACCATCCACTCAGTCAGATCGCGCACGTCGATCCACTGTGCGGGGTCGTCGAGTTGACCCGGGGCGAGAATTTCACCACCGCGTTCGATGCGCACCGGCCAGTAAGTGAAGCGATCGGTGAGATCGCCGGGACCGACGATGAGGCCGGGTCGTACAACCGTGCCGCCGGCACCAAAGTGTTCCATCACGATCTGTTCGCCACGCACCTTCTTTTGCCCATACGTCGCTTTCGCGGCATCGGGGCCATCGATCGGTGCAAGATCCTGAATGGGAAATGTTTCGTCAGGATACGACGTCGTGAAATCTCTGTATGCCGCGGTGCTGGAGACAAAGACGTACTGCGTCACATTTCCCCGAAGCACTGCGGCCGCATCAACAATCCACTTGGGGCCGGATGGATTGAGATCGTAGACGACATCCCACGTGCGACCTTTCAGTGCATCGTGTCCACCGGGCACACTGCGGTCGCCGATCAATTTCTCGACGTTGGGAAAGAGCCCGGGCTTTGACTGTCCACGATTGAAAAGCGTGACAGTGTGCTTGCGCGCCAGCGCGCGCTCCACGAGATGCGGCCCGATGTATCCGGTACCGCCGAGTACGAGGATGCGTAGCGCCATCAGTGTCCGATCTTGGTGTGCCAGGCGGCAAGCGCTTCGCGCTCTTTCTCCGGTGGCAAGCCGGCTTTGAGCGTCGCCTGACGTTCTGGCGTTTGCGCGTGATAGTAGACGAGGGTTTCGCGCGCCGTGTCGGCGAGCGGACGGAAGGTGAGTCCCGCGTCGATCGCCTTGCTCACATCCATGCGCGCCCAGCCAGCGCTATCGCCTCTCGGCGGCATCCACACGGGCAGCTCCGAATACGGGCGCAGTTTGCGCTCAAGCAGAAAGTCGGCGTCGACCCAAGTGAATGTTGCACTGCTCGATGTGACGGCTTTGCACCCATATAACATCTGCGATACAGTCATCCCGTACCGCGGACCGACCGCGTTAAAGGTGCCGTTTGCGCCGTTCTCCACAAGACGGATCATCCACTCGGTCAGATCGCGCGCGTCGATGAAGGCAACAGGATCGTCGGGTGTGCCGGGGGCAAGCACTTCGCCCCCCTGCTCGATGCGCACGGGCCAGTACGAAAAGCGATCGGTGAGATCGCCCGGACCAACGATGAGACCCGGTCGCACGATGAGGGCCTTGTCGCCAAACGCTTCACGCGCCTCCATCTCGCAACGAACCTTAAGCTGACCGTACGTGGCCGTTGGTCGCGCCGGATCGAGCGGAGTGAAGCCCCCGGGCACCGCGTCGTACGGCGCGGGATCGTTGAGCGGACCGTCTTCCTTGAGGCCGATAGCTTTGCGGTTCTTGAACGTCGACAGCGTGCTGACAAAGACGTACTTCTGCGTGCTGTCTTTGAGCGCCGCACCGGCTTCACGCACCCAACGCGGAATCTGCGTCGGGTTGTCGAGCACGACATCCCACGTACGGCCCTTGAGCGACGCGTAGCCATCGGACGCATTGCGATCGCCGATCAATTTTTCGACGTTCGGAAAGAGACCGGGATTGGTCTGCCCGCGATTGAACAACGTGATTTTGTGTCCGCGCGACAGCGCATACTCCACCTGATGCGGGCCAATGAAACCGGTGCCGCCAAGGATGAGAATCCGTAGCGGCTTCACCTGCGCGTTACTAACGCCGGCGTTCAAGCTCGTATTCACTTGGCCGCCAACTGCTTCGCGTGCCACGCGGCGAGCACCGTCCTTTCCTTTTCCGGCGCGAGGCCGGCGCGCGCCTTCTCCTGCTCGGCAGCCGGCCGACCGTGATACCAGACGAGCGTGTCCTTCGCGGTATCGGCAAGCGGACGGAAGGTGAGTCCGGCGGCGTACGCCTTCTGGCAATTCACGCGCATGAAACCGTACGTGCGGCCGATGGGAGGTATCCACACCGGCATCTCGCTCCACGGACGTACTTCCTTCTCGGCCAGAAAGTCGGCCGGTACCCAGGTGAACTTCGCGTCGCTCGTCGTCACAGCTTTGATGCCGTACAACATCTCCGCGATGGTCGTCGGCGTCTTTGGGCCCGTCGCGTTGAACGTGCCCATCGTGCGATTCTCGGCGAGCCGGATGATCCAGCTGCTCAAATCCTGCGCGTCGACATACTGCGCCGGATCGTCAGGGGTGCCTGGCGCGAGAATCTCGCCGCCCCGGTCGATGCGCACCGGCCAATACGAGAAGCGATCGGACAAGTCACCCGGACCAACGATCAGACCTGGACGCACGATCGTGACGTTGTTGCCAAACTGCGTTTTCGCTTCCTGCTCGCTGCGCACTTTGTTGTTGCCGTACTTGGACGCATCGAACGGCGCTTCGATGTCCGTCGGCGTGTTGAGCGGCCCGCTTTCGTCGACCGGCTTCGAGTTGTCGCTGAAGACAGAGATCGTCGAGACGAAGATGTAGTGCTTCGTGCGTCCCTTGAGCGCTTTGCCCGCGTCGCGCACCCACTTGGGATTGGCCGTCGGGTTGTCGATCACGACATCCCATTCCCCGGTCGACAGTGCCTTGTGTCCGTCGGGGAGATTGCGATCGCCAATGAGCCGCGGAATGTCCGGGAAGAGATCGGCGTTGGTCTTTCCGCGATTGAAGAGCGTGATCTTGTGGCC